>DSAU01000576.1 GCA_011046315.1 bacterium | reverse complement strand
GCAAATTATCCATAACATTTATAGTAGATAAAATGTAAAACCAGGATGATAAATTGTACTTATTATTAAGGTACAAATCTTTCGGAGATTAAAATTATGAAAAAATATATATTATTCATAATTGTTTTTTTCTTTTTCTTCAGTCTTAATTCCTTTGCCGGAATAACCGGAAAAATAGCTGGGAACGTCATTGATGCTGAAAGTCAGGAAGCGCTCATTGGTGTTAATGTTTTAATTGAAGGTACGATGTTTGGCGCCGCAACCGATATAAACGCTAACTACATCATATTAAATGTACCACCAGGTAAGTATAGTCTCAAAGCAACGATGATCGGCTATGCCACAGTTACTGTAAAGGACGTTATCGTCAAAATTGATCAGACCACCACCATAAATATTCAATTAAAATCAGAAGTTCTGGATATGAAGGAGGTTGTCATTGTCGCCGAACGTCCGATCGTTGCAAAGGACGTTTCCGCCAGTGAGATGCATATTGAATCAGAGACGATTGAAGCGCTGCCAATAAAAACGGTAAATGAAGTACTTGTTTTGCAAGCGGGCATAGAGCAAGGTCGAGAAGGTATTACAATCCGCGGCGGTGGAGTCAATCAGACTGGTTTTAGTGTCGATGGATTATCACTAAACGACGAGCGTTCCAATATACCATATACCTCATTAAGCTTGAATGCCATTAAAGAAATAAAAATCCAGACAGGTGGTTTTAACGCCGAATATGGTAATATTCGATCAGGCATGGTAAATGTCGTTACCAAAGAAGGGTCCAAAGTTGAATATAATGCTGGAATTAGTTTACAATACCGGCAACCGGGGAAAAAACATTTTGGACCCTCGGTTTATGATCCCAACACCTATTTCACCCGCCCCTATACCGACCCAGATGTCTGTTGGACAGGAACCACTAACGGAGCCTGGGATAGCTACACGCAACGCCAATATCCTCTTTTTGAGGGCTGGAATGCAGTTTCAGACGCCACGATTAAGGATAAAGATCCGAATAATGATCTTACTCCCGAAGCTGCAAAACGACTATGGGAATGGCAACACCGACGTCAAGGTGACATTTCTAAATCCGATTATATTGTTGATTTAACCTTTGGTGGACCCGTGCCCTTGGTAACCAAAGAATTTGGTAATTTAAGATTCTTTATTTCACATTTTAGAGAGCGTGAAATGTTTATTTTCCCACTCTCCCGTGATAGCTATGATAACAGCAACACCCAATTAAAAGTAACGACCAATTTAAATGAAAAGATGAAATTAACATTGACCGGGCTGTACGGAGAAATGTATTCTATATCGCCATACGACTGGAAAACCACGCCTACCGGAAGAGTGTTGAGAACGGATTATGAAATTGCAAATTTAGTGAACAGCAGTAGCGGCAATGCAATTTTGTACATGCCAGGCTATTACAGTCCGGCGAATATCTATCGAACTATGGCGGGAGTTAAGTTTACCCACATGCTAAATTCTCAAACTTTCTACGAAGTCAGGTTACAGCATAATATTAACCGATACAAAACCTACCAACTTGCTTTGCGTGATACCAGCAAAATATATGAACCGATTCCAGATTACTTTGTAGACGAAGCGCCTTATGGATATTGGGGATATGGTGTTACCGGTATAGACGGTATGATTTTAGGCGGTTGGATGAATTTGGGAAGGGATAGAAGTGTTATTTCCACAACTAAATTAAATGTTGATTTTGTCAGTCAAGTTAATAAGACCAATCAAATAAAACTTGGTTTAGAAGTTGCTTACAATGATTATAATATTAGATCGTCGACAGAAAATCCATCAATGAGCACCTGGAACCGGGAGCAAATCTATCACAGATTTCCTTATCGAATGGGCGCTTACCTCCAGGACAAAATAGAATTTCAAGGTTTCATAGCAAATATTGGTCTTCGAATGGATCATTCAAATTCAAATGGAATAATATATGCTCTGGAGCCTTACAGCGATTACTATCAGGCAAACTATGGTAATTTAATAGAGACCGAAGCAGCTACTGATAAAGCGAAATCAGTGTGGTATCTTAGCCCACGGCTCGGTATTTCTCACCCAATTACTGATAACTCCAAACTTTACTTTAATTACGGGCATTTTTGCCAGGAGCCAGCTTCATCATACCGTTTTACGATCCAGCGTGAATCCAATGGGTTGGTTACATCAATTGGCGATCCAAATTTAATCTTTGAAAAAACGATCGCCTATGAGCTTGGTTATTCACAAAATTTATTTAATAAATATCTGTTGAATATAGCGGCATATTACAAAGATGTCGTTGATCAACCCAGTTGGATCTATTATGAGAATATTAACGCATCGATTCAATATAATAAATCTTCGAATAATAATTACGAAGACATCCGCGGTTTTGAACTGACGCTCACAAAACGAGTTGGCGACTGGATATCCGGTTTTGTTAACTATACTTATGAGGTTCGTACCTATGGATATTTTGGCCTCAGAAGATATTACGAAGACCCAAATAAACAAAGAGACTATCTGAGGTTGAATCCATACCAGGAACGACCTCATCCTCAGCCCTATGCCCGGCTAAACCTGAATCTTCATTCACCAAGAGATTTTGGTCCGATCTGGTTGGGACATAATTTTTTGGGTAATTGGAATCTTAACCTTTTAGCATTTTGGAAGACCGGTCGCTATGAAACCTTTAATCCCCACAACATTCCCGGGCTTGTTGACAATGTACAATGGAAAGATTATTACAATTTTGATCTACGCCTATCGAAATCTGTTTCAATAAAGCGCTATAACTTTCAATTCTATATTGATGTAACCAATGTATTCAACTTAAAACACCTTAGCTATGCTGGTTTCTCAGACTATTATGATTACATTGACTACCTGGAATCATTGCGTTTTTCATGGGAAGAGGGTACGCAACACGGGAATGACAGAATTGGCGACTATCGCAAACCTGGTGTTGCCTATGAACCTTATGACCCAGATGATCCGACAAAATCAGAAGCTGATCTGAAAAGAATTTTAGAAACAAAGGCTTATATTGATATGCCCAATTTAACATACTTTACTTTTCTCAATCCGAGAGACATTAGGTTTGGCTTGAAAATTAGTTTCTAAACTGCAGGAGCAACCATGAAATCAGGAAAATATAAAAGCTTTACTTTTTCCATATTGCTAATATTATTTATTTTGATATATCTTCAATCTGATATATCAGGACAGGTGCCTTCAACCGAAAAGCGATATGTCAGGACAGGCTCTCTTCAGAGTCATTTTTCTGCTTATGGCTCAGAACGCGCCTGGAATAACGTATATTATGAAGGTTTGATTTGGCCGGCTGCTTACAAAGATCAAGATAACGCGATCATCAAGCGCTTTTGGATCGCTGCCAATGATTTTGTTGATGTAAATAATGAACAATGGGAAGTCTTTGGAGTTTATTTTGCCGAAGGCTATGTCGACCAATCGTTGTTCCCAATAGAACTAAAACAAACAGCGAAATTTGCATTACCGACTATATATGTTGATGGCAAAAACATCTCTGCCCCCTATGCAAGGGATATAGACGAGCTTAATCCCGAACAAATCCCGGATCGTATTATCACCAATGTTGTGAATACATCCATGGGACTTACCATGACCAGACGGATATTAGCTTTCAGTCAACAATACCATAACAATTATTTTATTAAGGAATTTATTTTTACCAATACCGGTAATATTAATTATGATGAAAACATCGAGTTAACAGGGACTCTCAAAGGTCTGAGAATTGGGCAGGGTGTCCGTTATAGCGTTTGCCGCGAAGGAGCAAATAATATTGGTGATGGTCAACAATGGGGCAAGCACTCATGGGTAACTAAACGCGGGGAAAATTATGCTAACCAATCAAACACGGTTATAACCGAACAGAATCCAATTGTTGATTGGATACGTTGTGCTTTTAGCTGGGCGGGTCAATCTGCAAATAATTCCTATGACAATATTGGCGCACCCAAAATTACTACCACTGGAAGGTTAACAGCGCCCCAACATGCCGGAATTGCAGTTTTACATGTCGATAAAAGCGCCACCGAAAAAGATGATGATCCTTTTCAACCAGCGGTTCTTGGTTGGCATGCAGGGGACACATATCCCAGTGTGGGCAATTTACAAAAAACCGATGAACCGAATATGATAAAATTGTACGATATGCTCTCTGGCAATCCCCATCAGGGGCTTGGCGGAACCGATAGAATGGACGAGACTTACCTATCATCCATTACAGATCGTGTCGATCCTTTCACAATCCACAATGACGGAGGTGGTACAAACGTTTGGATCTGTTACGGACCTTTTGACCTGGAACATGGGGAGAGCATTCGAATCGTGGAAGTCGAGGCTGTTAATGGAATAAATAGGCAACTTTGTGAGTCGATCGGTAAACAGTGGTTAGAAGCCAATAGCCCCTATATTTTGCCTGATGGGAGCACTGCCACAAACAAGGATGAATTTAAAAATTCATGGGTTTATACAGGTAAAGATTCAATTATGTTATCTTTCGGGCGTGCTAAACGTAATTTTGATCTTGATTATCAGATACCACAACCGCCACTCCCACCAGCTATATTTAACGTTCAATCAGGCGGAGATCGGATAAGTCTTTCATGGTCAGCAAGTGAATCCGAGGCCGATGCTGATTTCGCTGGTTACAAAATATTTCGTGCTGTCGGAAAACCAGATACAACTTATGAAGAAATTGCCTCCTTAGCTCCGGGCGTTTCTCAATTCGATGACATTACAGCAGTGCGCGGTTTTTCATATTACTATTATTTAGTTGCTTTTAATGACGGAAGCAACAACGCTTCCGGAGAAGCAAACCCAACCGGTCAATTACAAAGCAGCAGATTTTATACACAAACCACTGAACCGGCTTATTTGCGCCGTAAGCCAGGCACCGCTTTAGATTCTATTCGGGTGGTACCAAATCCATACAATATTAAAGCAAAAGCTTTGCAATATCCTAATGAACCGGATAAAATCACCTTTTTAGAAATCCCACCTTATTGTAAAATAAAAATATTTACCGAGCGGGGAGACTTGATTCATGAAATCGATCATAATGACGGCAGTGGGGACGAATCCTGGAATTCGGTAACTTCTTCGCGGCAAATAGTCGTTAGTGGCGTCTATATCGCATATTTCGAAGTTACCCAGGATTACATAGACACTGAAACCGGAAAATTGATATATAAAAAGGGTCAAAATGCAATTCGGAAATTTGCAATTATTAGATAGAGTAACGCCTTGAGGAGGTGATGTAAATGTAATAAAGGCTCGTTTAACTAACCCGATTCACTTTTTTTATCAAACCAATAACCAAACAGGAGGAATTACAAATGAAGAAAGTTACAGCAGTTTTAACAGTTGGATTAATTCTATTAGCAGGTATGACTATCGCTCAAGAATATACGTGGGAGTTTGATAAAATACTATACGATTTTGACCTTCCACAGAGCAACAGTTATGGCGTTCATGGTGTAGCGGTTGCCCCGGATGGTAATATTTGGGTAGCCTGGCACCATCACTCATCAGATGGAATACAAGAACCCATTGTCACGCCTGCAGGTGATACCTTAGGTTATTACCGCCCGGTTTATATATTCGATCCTGACGGTAATCATGTATCATTTTCCCCGCTTAAAGTTTTAACCATGCCGGATGCTTCATTGGACACGCTATGTTCACAGAGCCCACACAACGGTTCCGGAAAAGGCATCAGTCTGGACAGAGACGGCAATATTCTTTACAGTTCATGGTCAACAGTTTATCGTATCAACTATCAGACCGGTGAATGCATGAATAGATTCATCCCTGATGATAAATCGTCCATCACTGAAGCTGTGCAGGATGAAAACGGTAATGTTTATGTTGGCTATGTTTTGAGCGCTGCCCGACCGGTTTATATTCTTGACAACGACTTCAACTTGATTGGAAATGCTGTCGATACCCTTGGATATATCAATAGAACTATCGCAGTATCCCCTGATGGAAAGGATCTTTACACAGGCTCTACCTGGAATGGTTTTGGTGTTGTTCATTATCATAGTGACATACCAGGCGTTCTTGCTTTTCAGCCAGTTGATACCCTTGGCAATTGGGATGAAGTTTATGATCCGGTTCAGGACACCACTTACATAAATGTGAAACTCTGGGCAAGCTGCCTCGATTGGGATCCGGACGGATATCTCGTAGCGGGCAACCTGCGCGATGACTGGTCAGGCCCGGGTGGCAAAGGTTCCAAGTACTATGCATTTGATGTTACCACCGGAGAAATCGTCTATGAGGTTGGCAATCCATACCCTCATGATTATTCAGATGGCGGTATCTATAGTCCTCGAGGCGCTGCATGGAGTGCAGATGGCGAAACCATGTACTTAGCGGATTTTGATTATAATGTGGTTAGCGTCTGGAAAAAAACTCCAGTCGGAGTTGAAACGGTTGACCACAACCTTCCAACTGTTTTTAATCTGGACCAAAATTATCCCAACCCATTCAATCCGACTACGACTATTCCGTTCAGTCTTTCAAAACCGGGACTGGTCGAATTGAAAATTTATGACATTAGAGGACATGAGGTTCAAACACTTATTGACCGTAAATTGGAAATGGGTAATCACCAAATCGCCTTTGATGCCAGAAATCTCGCTTCCGGTGTTTACTTCTACAAGATTAAAGTCGATGGTGTAGTTCAAAGCAAACGGATGCTGCTGATTAAATAATATCCACACACATCTCACATCTTAAAAAGCCGATGGGATTTTCACCCCACCGGCTTTTTTTATTATTTGGGAATATTCATCCTCAAAAGGTAACAGTACACCTCCATCGCAAAACAGACAGTTGTGATCTACATATTTGTTATC
>DSAU01000356.1 GCA_011046315.1 bacterium | reverse complement strand
GAATTAGAGAGCGAGTCTTAATCTGCTGCCTCTACTTCATAGATCGGCTTTATGTCCACCGGAATAGTTTTCAGTCGCTCAAGGGCAGCTTTCATGGTTTCGGTCATGACGCCGTAATTGTTAATCAAATTTTTTGCGGCTTTATAATCGCCTTTCGCCTGGATCACCAGCAGCATGTTTGCCAGATCCCGCACGGCATTTTTTATGCGAATTGGGTCGACTCTGAAAGTTTTTGTCTTGCTGTCAAATTTGAAGGCATTGCGTTCAGTGAGATAATTGAACTGAATCATGTTTGCCACGCCGTGCGCTGACTGGGCGCCGAACCGGACAGAGCGGAACATTCCGGCTAAATAGGTGGTGTACAAACTTTTTTCCAGCGATTTTGGAAAAACATTTTTGTTGATTAAAAACTGTACGTTGAAATTACCGCAGACATCGGCTTTGGCTTCTTCGATTACAGAGTAGGCATCCTTGAGCATTTTATTGACAGTGGTTTTTTCTCCATCAGGCAGGGTGATAATACCGGGTCCCAAACCGTGGCTGACTTCGTGCAGCAAAATGTGGTTGAAATAGGCATCAAAAGTGATGTTCGATAGCTGCGCCGGATCGATTACTTTTTCAGCAATCGGAAGCAAAATTTTATTGAATTTTGCTTCCATCACATTTTTTAACATCACCTTTTTGCTGCCTTTGGCTTCACGAACCCGTTCGTCGTTGGGAAGATTGAATGCTAATGTCTGGGCGCCGGCGCGCGTATCGCCGGCAGTGTAAATTTCCTGAACTACCTTGATCGGTGATTCACCGCCGCGCTCGAAATTTTTATAACGATCGGGATAGGGCAGATTTTTCTCCATGGCGTCCAGATAGCTAGCGATTACCGATAATTTTTCACTTTCCACCGGATCGACAACCGTGATGAACGCCTCAAACGCAGCTTTATAGCCAAATAACTGATCTTCGTAAACTTCGTAGGGACCGATAACAACTTCAATATTGCTGTCCAGATCCATCCAATCCATGTCGCTTTGAAAATAATCATTACTCAGAAATGCTTCGGCCCGACTGCGCAGAAAAGTTTGCAGGGATTTATTGTCTGCCAGCTCAGCCGCTTCCCGCAGCAATTTCGCCGCTGGTTTTAACAAATCCTGATAAGCTTTGGAATAGGGGATGGCAAGCAGCTTATTACCTCTGGAACGGATAACCGTAAAATTGCTTTCAAAAGCCACCTTATCGTTGGGTTGTTTTTCCAGCCATTCATAAAAAGCATCTTTGGACATTCCCGATGGATAAAAATTCGCGCCCTCGGGTTTTTCGAATGACACCAAAAATGGTTGATTATCGTTGAGTCGATCCCAGGGTCCGTACATAATTTTAAAATAATCCAAACAAATCAAATCGTCTGGAATTTGAGAGGCTTGTAGCTGCTTTAATATTTTTTCATTATCAACATACACCTGGCGCAAAAAGATGCGGTCCATATAGTTGGCTGCTTGAACCAGTTTTGCGATTACTTGCTGATCTTGTTCCGACAGTAATGTTTGATCATAACTGATGGTCACTGGTACAAATTTGTCGAGCTGTTTTTTCAATTGTTTTTTTCCAATTTTTTGTAATGGGATCGGTTGTTCACAATTAGAGAAAATGGAAATGATAATAGCAACAAAGATAAACATGCGACCTGCTTTTTTCATGGCTTTCCCTCCTTGAAATATTGATTAATACAGTGCTAATGATTGACTAAAAAATAATGATAACTTTGATAAAAATCAATTGTTTTTTCAATTTGTTTTGAAACCAACGCTCAATTTTTTCTATGGAGATTCTCGGCCGATATTGGATGTCAGCAGACAGCTCAGGACGTTGATTTTTTTTAGAGCCTCCAAAACCGATTGAGTGACGTAGCATGTGCAGTACCAGCCCAGCTTTATTCTATTACCGGCTGATCTTGCATTTTTTTTTGCAAAAACATTTTCAAATAAACACTGAAAACACAGAAATCCACCGAGATATTTTTTTATTTTAAAAATGGTTTTTTCAGTGGTACTCGGTGTTTTTCGGTGTTTAATTTTGCGGTTTCGCCTCGCTATGATAGCAGATATGATTCAATATGTCTTCAGCATTTAAATAATTTTGATAAACAATCGGTTGGGGAAATTGATCAGTAGACATGTCTAAATAGAACTGCTGATCAGCAAAAAATTCCAAATTGCGCCTCATCATGTCCTTTGTAAAAAACTTTGAACAGGAGCCATTTTTCTTTTTTAAAAGATGTTCTGATGATGACCTTCGGCGAACAAATTACACCAATGGCGCTT
The DNA here is from genome assembly GCA_011046315.1 of bacterium. Classification (GTDB taxonomy): domain Bacteria; phylum Zhuqueibacterota; class Zhuqueibacteria; order Thermofontimicrobiales; family Thermofontimicrobiaceae; genus Kaytiofontadaptatus. The sequence continues at coordinate 4,621 of DSAU01000356.1, read as the reverse complement.
GATTTCAAAAAAAACAGCGCGGCGCTAATAGCCAGCCGGCAGCTTTTCGGAAAATGGTTTAATTGAATTGCTGATTATTTGTTGTCTGCTGTTTTTTCGGGTTCAACGTTCATCATGGTTGGATTGTAATATTTGTTGTTTTCCAACGATGTGTCAAAGACCATCACCCGATTTCGCCCTTCAGCTTTGGCCTTGAATAGCGCCCGATCTGCGAAATCGATCAGCTCTCTGGCGTCAGTGGAGTCTTCCGGGAAAGAGGCCAGACCCAGCGAGACGGTCAGGTTTTTATGGGGTTGATTTTCCTGTTTGGGAAAGCGTTTTTTTTCGATGGTTCGTCTCAATTTTTCAGCGACACTCAACGCACGGTGTTTATCGATTTCTGGCAGAATCACCACAAATTCCTCGCCGCCGTATCGGGCGACCAGGTCAGCCTTTCTGATATTGGATTCAATGGTATGCGCCACCCGTTTTAAAATTTCGTCTCCCATCAAGTGCCCGTTAATGTCGTTGAAATTCTTAAAATAATCGATATCGATCATCAGCACAGTCATTGGGCGGTTATAGCGTCTTGAGCGCTGTACTTCACTTTCGAAACGTTCATTAAAATGACGGCGGTTATAGAGTCCGGTGAGCTCGTCAGTAATAGAAAGCTCCTTGGTTTGTCTGAACAACAGGGTTTTATCAATCACTTTAGCAATTTCATTGGCAATGGTTTTGAACAAAGAAATTTCGTTGTTGCTAAATGAGTCGGTTGTTTTTCGATACAAACTTAAAACACCGACCGGATGATTTTTTCTCAATAAAAGAGGTATCACCAAAAAAGATCCATTCTTGGTTTTATCATTAAAAAAATTGTATTTGGGTTCTTGACTGACATCGGGAATGTAGATCGCTTTTTCATACATCAAAGATTCACCAAAAACATCCTCGCCAAATTTAAAGGATGTTTTAATTTTATCCTGATCTTTTGGCAAGCCGAAAGATGTGTGCAAGCTGAGAACGGAAAGGTTGTTATCGATCAAAAATATTCCGAATCGGTCTACTTGCAGCGTCTGTTGGAATATTTTTTTGAATAAATTGAATATTTCGTCCAGATCCAGCGTCGTACTCAGTGCCAGCCCGATTTGGTAGAGAGAATAAAGCTCCAAAAGACGATGATTTAATCCCTGGCTTAATTTCTCAATTTCGGGAAATTTTTTCTGAAGCTCTACCAGTTGATTTTTTATCGAGTCATAACTTTCTGCCATATCATCTTGTCTCCCGGAGGTTTGAATATACATAAGACAAAGGCAGTCCCTGATAAGCCAGGCTTTTCGTGATTGTATCTTGTTGGCTTAGCGATCAAAGGTCAGTGGCGATTGTTTTTGATAAAAAGCCTTAAATATTTTAGCAGTTTTTTGTACTTCTCCGCCAAAGCGGTCTCGATCTGTGTTCGAACGGAAAAGTTGTAAAACGGTTCACGTTCTTGATTTTCCAGACAGACTTTCAACGCCGCATCTGTTTTACGACATAAATAAGTGCTCAGCGGATGAAAATTTTGATTTAAATCGATTACAATGTCGTAATGGGTTGCCATGATCTTATGCTTTAATTTCCTTTTGGGAAGTCCAAAAGGATTGATGTCGTCTTTAGCAACAAATATTGTGCCGTGTCGTTGTTTTTCATTGAGTTGCTGAAGATAACTATCGCGGATCAGATATAATATGCGTGCTCTAAAAAAATCACGTTCGATATGTTTCAAAAATTTGTGCGCGATTTCGAACTCTTCGGGATTGTCTGGCATCAACAAAAGGATGGATTTTGCTGAAGAAAACGCGTCAATAAAATCCACGACACGATTTTTGCCCTGCCATTTGGAAGATATTTTAAGGAACGATGTAGTCAGTTTTATCATAATTTATTATCTCGATTCAAAGGATGATTATATTTCAATCAGTTAAAATATACAATTATTTCAGGATTAAATCAACAGTTAATTTATTTTAATAAACAACAGTGTTTGATCTGGTTTAAGGTCTGGACTATGAAAAATTTCCTCTTTGACATTTTTCAAAAAAACCGGGTTCTACCGCGCGCGAAAATTTTACCGGGTCAGAGCCTGGCTTCCAACTGCAAGTTGATCGTATCCACGCGGTCTCCATCGATTTGATCATATCCACTACCGATCGATTGACGGTAATAATAGTGCAACGAACTGTACTTCAGGTAAAATTTAAAAATTCGGGACATTGATATTCGCCACAGAAGATACCATTTTGATCCTTTTCCGTAAAGCATTTGATTGGAAAAAACACCGGGCACGTCACGTTCGAATTGATAAATTCTGCTCTGGTAATCATCAGTGTCAAAGAAAGTGATCCGAAAGGACAAGGCGCCCTTTTGTTTCGATTGCCAGGTCAATTCCTGATAGAGCAAAGTTCCGCTGTAACGGCCGGGATTGATATAGTTCAGATTATTGATTTTTCGATGGATAACCCATTTTTTTTCGAGCCGTTGCCGGACTTTGATTGAGCTCAGCGGTGAAAGATCGAGTTGCAGTCGAACATTGATTTGATCGCCGGGAAGGACCAATTGTGCCAGATTGCCGCGTTCGTCGATAGCCATCAGCGATTTCGCTTTTTGGGATGCTTTGATGTGCGCGTAGAGCCAGATTTTTTTTGCTGGTTTGACTTCCATTGAGCAAAGCAATTCCTTGCCTGAAACCGGCAGCGGTAGGGAATAGCTGCGCCAGGGAAATTTGAATTGATCCAGATAAATTGAAAATCTAAATCGAGGCGTTGGTTTAAAGCGAATACCCAGGAATACACCCTGCTCATTCTGGGGAGGACCACTGTTTTCGCTAAAGCTCATGCCGCGAAGACTGTGAAAATGTTTGTCATAATTCCGATATAGCGTTGAAAAATCTAACTGTTTGGAATCATAGATCAATCCGAAAATATAGCCAACGCCATTGTTTTTTGATCTACCCATTTCTCCGAACAGATTAAGTTCGCCCATGCTATAATTGAAATCCACTCCGACTACCGAATTTGAGTTTCCGTTGAAATCGAATCGGTAGCGATCATCTTGTTTGGTTGAAATTTCGCGATCGTAATCGCAGAGATATCCGGTTGCGGAAAAGGTGAATTTATTTTGCGGAAGCAGCGCGATCCTGGCGCCGATAATTTCTTCCTGAAGCTGATCTTTCTTTTCCCGTTCACTTTGGCTGCGATGGTAGCCGGTGCGATAAAAATGAGTGATCTGTCCGGAACCAGGGTCAATGCTGGCGTCAATGCGCTTGGTGGAATAGAATAAATTGATTTGGTAAAAATTTGCGCAAATTTGGGTCGAAAGACCGTAAAGTGAAAAGTTTTCGTCCAGCATGCGGTAGCCGGTTGCACCTCGGGCGCGGCTTTTTGCGGTATACACAGGATTGCTACCTTTGAATTGTGGGTATGGATTCCATAAAATCAACCCCTGCCCGAATTCGAGAAGATAGTGACCGATGATGACCGAGCTGCCGCTGTTTTGATGGTCGTATTCGATATACCAGGCGAGAAAATCGGTCAGCTCTTTTTCTCCGGCATCTTTTTCTGTTAACAGTCCCAATCGAATTCGCTCGTTCAAAACCCAATTGAGGCGATTGTAAATTTTTGTGGGAGAAGGATGGTAGTATTCTGTTTGATAACCTTTACCAGTCTGCAATTTTCTGTTCGCCCTTAGTTTCAACTCAAGTGCACTGCTTCGCAACCAGGGCGCACTGGTTGCGGTGAGATATTTTTTCAACAGCGGAAGCAAATCTGGTTCAAAGCTGGGCAACAGCAGCAACTGGTCTACAGTATTAAATTTAGCGTACTGTCGCCGGAATCGGATAATTTCCCTTGCCAATACGTCAGATATCCAGGGAAGCTGCGCCAGTTGAACGGCGCTGGCTTTGTTTATATCCAACGGATTTGCCTCAAGTTCTGCCAGCATCTCAAACAGAGGATGACCTTCTGAAATTTCTGTCTCAATCTCGATCAGTTTTTCGATCTCAGCTTCCTGAGCAAAAACGGTTGTCAGTATTGCATTCAAAAAAAGGAGAGCGATTATTTGACATATTTTTTTCATGGGTGCGTTGTTGATTTCGGATTAGTGGGTCGAATTTTTTGTTAATCGAAAACTAATGCTGAATTGATGTGTTAATCCCAGATCTAAATGAGTGCTCATGGCGTAATCGCAATTAACGTGTTGAAAGATAAAACCCAGTCCGGCGCAGAATTGCGCGGGCTCTGTTGCAAAGCCGCAACGGAACGCAATTTTTCGAGCGAGAATATACTCGATTCCAGCTCTCAGTTCTACCGGGAAAGCGATCTCTTTGAAAAGATCAATGTTGATATTGATATTTTCCGTTGGTTTTAAGTGCACTCCGGAAATAAAAAATTGCGGCAGATAATCGTCGGCAGAACCAAATTTGGGGCGATTGATGTTGGTTGTGAAGAAACCCCAGTTGACGCTGGCAGAAAATTTATATAAAATTCCGGCATCGATCCCGACACAAAAATCTGAACCATATCCCTTGATTTGTAGTTTATGATAGTGAATGTTTGTTCCGAAATAAAAGTTTTCCGATAATTTTCGGCTGTAACTTAATAGAGCTGTT
>DSAU01000173.1 GCA_011046315.1 bacterium | reverse complement strand
CAAATTAATATTTAAAAGTTCTATTATTGAGATTCCGGCATTCCGCTTCGCTCCAGCCGGAATGACAGGTGAACTATTACGAAATGTTTAATGTGAACGCCGGCATATTACAAAATTATTCAATTTTAGTCATTCTCACAAATTGTTGATAGCGCTGTTCAATATCTTCAAGTTCGATCTCGCGCAGTCGGTCCAGACTGAATTTTTCGACGCAGAACGAGCCCAGAATGCTTCCGTAAACCACTCCTTTTCTCAAGTTTTTATCGCACACATAACCGGTTTTTGCTAAATAGCCGACGAATCCCCCGGCAAAGGAATCTCCGGCGCCAGTGGGGTCGAAAAGCTGTTCCAGTGGATATGCCGGCGTCCAGAAATATGCGTGATTATTAAATAAAAAAGCACCGTGTTCACCTTTTTTTATGACCAGCATTTGCGGTCCCAGTTGCAGCAGCTTTTTGATGCCGAGAAAAAGATTGGTCTCACCGGACAGCAGGCGCACTTCAGAGTCATTGATGATCAGAATATTGATTTTTTTCAGCACCTGCTTCAAACTTTCGGGCGTTCCTTCAATCCAGAAATTCATCGTATCCATCACCACCAGTTGCGGCTTTTTAATTTGCTCCAACACTTTGAGCTGTAATTGGGGATGGATGTTTGCCAGGAAGATGTATGGAATCTCCCGGTAATGTTCGGGCAGCACCGGGTCAAATTGCTCGAACACATTGAGATGGGTGAAAAGCGTGTCCCGTTGGTTCAAATCGAGGTGGTATTTGCCGCCCCAGCGAAAGGTCTTGCCTGGTTTTTGAATCAGTCCGTCGAAGTTGACGCCGCGGTCTTTCAAAAAATCAATTTTGCTAAACGGAAAATCCTCACCAACGACTGCCACCACATTGACATCAGTAAAATGACAGGCAGCAGCGCTGAAGTAAGTCGCCGAACCGCCCAGAGCGTCATCAACTTTTCCGAACGGTGTTTCAACTGTATCCAGTGCAACTGATCCGACAACCAATACACTCATCTCAATATCCTTTTCTTGTTTTGGCATACAATAGTAGGAGACGCAGGTACAGCCTGTCCATGAACTCATAAAAAAATAAAAAATTCATGTCATTGCGAGGATCCGCCAGCTGGCGGAGACGAAGCAATCTTTTTAACTATAGTGAGTTATCTTAAAGATTGCTTCGGCAAAAAACGCCTCGCAATGACATTAAACTAATAAAATTTAAGGTTCATGGACAGCCTGTGTATGCGTTCTCTACGAGATAATGGTTACATATATTCCGGCGCTGAAATGCCCAGAATTTTCAGGCTGTTGGCAAACACGATTTTAGTGGCTTGCATTAACAGCAGCCGCGCCCGGCTGAGTTCGATATCTTCGCTCACCACCCGTTGTTTTTGATAGAAATGATGATAGTCCGACGCCAGTTCCAGCAGATAGCCGGTCAACCGGTGCGGCTCCCAGGAGGTTGCGGCGCCGACAATTATTTCGGTTAATTGCAGTAATTTTTTAAGCAACTGTTTTTCTTCGGGCTCGGCAATCCGATCCAGCCGTACTGGTCCGTCGATGGATATTCCCTGTTCAGCCGCATATTTGAGAATGTTGCTGATGCGGGCGTGGGCATATTGGACATAATAGACCGGATTTTCATCGGATTGCTTTTTCGCCAGGTCGATGTCAAAATCGAGGTGGCTGGAGCACTTTCGATTGACAAAAAAGAAACGAGCCGCGTCCACGCCGACTTCGTTGATAACCTCTTCCATTTCAATGATTTTTCCGGCGCGCTTAGACATTTTTATTACCTCGCCGCTGCGCAGCAAATTGACCTGTTGCACGATTTCAACAGAAAAGCTGTTCTCCGGATAGCCGAGCGCCAGCAACGCTGCTTTCATGCGGGCGATGTAGCCGTGATGGTCAGGTCCCCAGATGTCGAACAGCTTTTGATAGCCGCGCTGGTATTTGGAGCAATGATAGGCAATATCCACCAGAAAATAGGTGGGTTCACCATCACTGGTGATGAGCACGCGATCCTTTTCGTCACCAAACTGGCTCGATCGGAACCAGATTGCGCCGTCCTGTTCGTAGGTGAACCCTGTTTGTTGCAGCCGATCCAATACCTGAAGATGTGCCTTCTGTTGTCTCAACTGAGTTTCGGCGAACCAGTTCTGGAAATGAACTCCAAATTGCGCCATGATCCGTTGCTGGGCCGCGACCATTTTTTCCAGTGAAATTTGCGCCAGCGCGGCTATTCGTTCATCGACATTCATCGAGGTAAAGCGGTCGCCATGTTCAGCGGCTATTTCCGTTGCGAGTTGATAAACATAATCCCCGTGATAGCCATCTTCGGGAAAGGGTTCGGTTTGTCCAAAAAGCTCCATGTAGCGGCTGCTAACTGAAGCGCCGAGCAGACGCACCTGTCTGCCGGCGTCGTTGATATAAAATTCACGATCAACTGAAAATCCAATGGCGGATAACAGATTTGCCATGATATCGCCGATAGATGCCGCTCGTGCGCTGACAACATTCAACGGACCGGTGGGATTGGCGCTGACAAATTCGATCTGAAGTTTTTCGCCTTTGCCGAAATCAGTGCATCCGAATTTATCGCCCAATTCAATGATGTGTGAAACAGCGCGGCGAAAATACTCCCAACTCAAATGAAAGTTGATAAAACCGGGACCGGCGATATCAACCCGTTCGATGATCCCCGGATCCTTCTCCAGTTTGTTGACAATATCCCCAGCGATTTTGCGCGGTGAGGTTCCGGTTTTGGAAGCCAATTGCATGGCGATATTGGTTGCCCAGTCGCCGTGTTCCGGCTGCTTTGTCGGTTCGAGGGCAATGTCTTCCACCGCAAATTCTATGTTCATCTTTTTCAGAGCATCTGAAATAAACGTCTGCAATATTTGTTTGATTTCTTTCATCACGCCTCTACCGTTGAGATTTCAGCGTCTCCCCAGAGACCTTCTAAATTATAAAAACTCCGGATTTCCGGACGGAAAATATGGACCACAACATCCACCAGATCCAATAATACCCAATTGAGTGATTCGTAACCCTCAGTGTGCCAGATATTTATCTGTTGCTTTTTTAATTGATCGCTAATGTGATCGGTGATGGCTTTTACCTGCGCTTCAGAATCGGCTGAACATATCACAAAATAGTCGGTGATGGTGGTGACAGCTCTCATATCCATAATAATGGTTTGTTCCGCCTTTTTCTCGAGGGTGAATCCGGCGATGAGTCTGGCGAGCTTTTCTGAATTCAAAATATCGAACGCCTCCTTGATTATCATTAGTAAAAATCGGAGTGCAGACCCTTTTATGAGCTGCATGCGAGTGTATTAAAAAAAATTTTTTACCACAGAGATCAACTTGATAGTAAATAAGATGTTTTGTAATAGTTCAGCACTCTTAACTAATAATGTCATTCCGGCAAGTTTTTAGCCAGAATCTCCTGAATATATGTGCAAATTAATACTTAAAAGTTCTATTATTGAGATTCCGGCATTCAGCTTCGCTCCAGCCGGAATGACAGGTGAACTGTTACGATGTTTTGAGTTCTTTGCTAAAACCTGTTGCTTTTATTGAATTCCTGGTTTTTTATCCAGCCGCTGCAATGCATAAACTAGATTTAAAAAAAAACTATTTTTTTTTGATCGATTGTACAATATCCTGCAGTGTCTAATTTATTTGACAAAATATTTTGACGAATGAATTCGTTATTACGAAGTTCCTGATGAATGTATTCGTCACTACGAAGTTCCTGAGTTAACGGAAATGCAATAGATTTTCAATTTCTTCAATCACTTGTTGTGGAGTGATTTCCTCCATGCAGCGAAAGTGATCTTTGGGACACTTTTGACGACCAATATGTGAACAGGGACGGCAGGGTACATCAATTTTTTCGATGACGACGCAATTTGCCGAAGTCGGAAAAAAGCCCAGTTCACGGGTAGTGCTTCCAAAAATTGCCACCACTTTCTTTTTAAGCGCCTCAGCCAGGTGCATCAAACCGCTGTCATTGGTGAGTACCAGATCGCAATGATCCACTAATGCCGCTGTCTCTGCGATAGAAAGCTCACCGGCAGCGTTGACCAGCTTATCGGATTTTTTAATGTTCAGCGAGTCGATAAGTTCCCGATCCGCTGTATCGCCCAGAAAAACTAGTGCTGTGTTGCTGTTTTCGAGCAAATGGTCGGCGACACGCTTAAACCCATGAGCGCTCCAGCGCTTAGTGGCAAAACTGGCGCCGGGAGCAATGCCGATCACCGGCTTAGACGACTGTTGAAAAAAGGACTGGTATTTGACATTAATTTTGGCGATTATTTCAGGTTTAAAAAAAATATCCAGCCCCAGCCCGTCATCCCGAATCCCCCAGCGTTGCAGCGGTTTTAAATATCGCTGGTAAACCGGCAGCGCGCGTTTAAACAAATTAATTTTAAATTTCACCAACAACAAGCGCCTGAGCAGCGGCTTCTGATAACGAAGCACAAATTTTGCCCGGCTGTTCATGGTCAGGTAATGGCTGCGAAAATTGTTGTGAAGATCAAGAATCAGGTCATAATGTTGTTCCCGTACTTCTCGACCGAGTTTTCTCAACCCGTCCGGCTGGCTATTGTTGAACTGATACAATCGGTCAATAGCCGGATGAGCCGCGAGCAGTTCGCTAAACTGGCGCTTGATTACGAAGTCGATGCGACATTCCGGGAAGCGTGCTTTTAACAATCGAATAGCAGGGGTAGTGAGCAGAATATCTCCGATCGAACTGAAGCGAATGATCAATATTTTTTTCAGCTCAACCTTGTTGTTCACTGCATCCATGTTAAAAAATCTGCTGAGTTTTAAACCAATCAATGGTCAATTTCAACCCTGGTTCAAATTCAACCTGCGGCTCCCAGTTGAGCAGTTTTTTAGCCCGGCTAATATCAGGTTGCCTGACTTTCGGATCGTCAACTGGTAGTTCTTTGTAGATCACGTTACTTTTGCTGCCGGTTAATTTGATCACCATTTCCGCCATTTGTTTGATGGTCATTTCCACCGGATTACCGATATTAACCGGATCGTTGATATCTGAGGTCAGCAGCCGATAGATGCCTTCCACCAGATCTGAAACGTAGCAAAAGCTGCGGGTTTGCGATCCGTCTCCAAAAATGGTGATCGGTTCATTGCGCAACGCCTGGGGCACAAAGGTTGGAATGGCGCGACCATCATGGGGGCGCATCCGCGGTCCGTAAGTATTAAAGATGCGCACAATCTTGGTGTCCACATTGTGAAATCGATGATAGGCCATGGCAAGCGCCTCACCGAATCGTTTGGCTTCATCGTAAACACCTCTCGGACCCACCGGATTGACATGGCCCCAGTAGTCCTCGCTCTGCGGATGCACCAGCGGATCACCGTAAATTTCAGAAGTTGACGCCAATAAAAAAGTTGCCTTTTTTGACAGTGCCAATCCCAAAGCCTTGTGCGTGCCCAGCGCTCCCACTTTAAGCGTTTGAATGGGCAGTTGCAGGTAATCCAGCGGACTGGCCGGGGAGGCAAAATGCAATACGTAATCGATCTCTCCGGCGACATACAGGTATTCAGTGACGTCGTGTTTGATGAATTTAAAATTTTCACCCTGCAGATGCTCAATGTTCTCGATATTGCCGGTCAACAGGTTGTCCATTGCGATAACCTGATGGCCTTTTTTTAACAAATATTCGCAGATGTGCGATCCTAAAAAACCGGCGCCTCCGGTGACTAAGGTTCTGGGCATAGATGTAATCTCCTATGAAGTGGGTCCGTAGATTAACAGACGTTGATTGCCGTTCACTTTTGCACTTAAGAAAATCAAGTGTTTTTTCGAAAATCATCATTCAATTTTAAAACTGGCAGCCAAACCTTGAGAAACGTTGCAGTTTAATTTACCGTCCTTTTGGTAAATTATCACACATTCCGTGTTTTGCAATTGATTTACAAATTGCATTCCCTTTTCATGTCCCAACACAAACACAGCGGTAGCTAAAGCGTCGGCGGTCATGGCATCGCTGGTGTAAATGGTAACGCTGACGCATTGGCGCGCCGGATAACCGGTTTTGGGATCCAGGATGTGATGATAGCGAATCGAGTCGGTTTCAAAAAAACGTTGGTAATCACCCGAGGTGGCGACACTACCGTTATCCATCGGAAATGATCCGAATAATTGACCGTCGTGTCGGGGGTGACGAATCCAGATGCGGCGTTTGCCCTGAGTTAATTCGCTCACCGTTGCCCGCAAATCGCCGCCAGCGTTCACCATTACGTCGTTTAATCCATGGGACTGCAAAAACTGCAGCGCCTGGTCAATTGCAAATCCTTTGGCAATTCCACCCAGATCGAGCTGCATGCCGGGGATCAGGAAGCGGATGCTGTCCTGATGTATTGAGATCATTCGATAGTCGACCCGGCCCAGCGCCCGGCGAATGCTGTCCGGGTGCGGCGGGCTCGGCTGCTCTTCAGAAAAAGGCCAAAGCTGCTTGACCGATGCAATGGACAAATCAAAAGCGCCGTCAGTTTGTTCGGAAATTCTTTGTCCGGCGCTGATGACTTTTAATAAAACAGAATCGAGCCGGACCGCGCTCCGGCTCGCATTTCGGTTAATATAAGCTATGGCGCTTGAGTCGTTATAATTGTTTACAATAGCTTCAATCTGCTCGATTTGATCAAAACAGAGATTAATTATTTGATGGATTTGTTTTTCTGGCAAATGTTGATCGTAGACCACAATTTGCACAAAAGTATCCATAAGCACTCTGGTCTGTTCAACCGGCTTTAACCGGGATTGATTGTTACAACTGAATGCAAGTGCGATTATGGATAAACAGGCTAAAAATTTTTTCATGGATTATTTATTCCTGGAGGTAATATATTCAGCCAACAGGATTAGTGATTGTTTATAGGGTGAATCCGGATAAACATCCAGCCGTTGCATTGCGTTTTGAATAT
>DSAU01000466.1 GCA_011046315.1 bacterium | reverse complement strand
CGCTACGCATGATAACAAAATCACTAAGGTTGTCGGTTTCAAAATGGATCTCACCGCGCACCAGATCCTGAAAAGCAACCCGTTGTTCATCCGGCGTAAGAAACCTGATTGCAGGTTTTATACCGCGCGCTTTAAATTGCCGTCTTTCAGTGTCCGATAAATGAAAACATTTCCGGTTATAAAATCCTGTCTGCCCTCTGTCGTGGCTTTCCTTGCGCATTTGCTCAAGTTCAGCCGGCGTACAGAAGCATTCATAAGCCTTGCCCTCAGCCAGCAATTTTTGACTATATTTTTGATAAATGTCTAATCGCTCTGATTGACGATAGGTCCCACACGGGCCGCCAATATCAGGGCCCTCATCCCATTGCAAACCCAGCCATTTCATATCCTCGTAAATCTGATCAATATAAGTTTCAACAGACCTTTCAGGGTCTGTATCCTCAACCCGCAAAATAAACTTTCCGCCGCTTTTTTTTGCAAACAACCAGTTGATAATCGCTGTTCTGGCATTTCCGATGTGAAGATGTCCTGTGGGACTCGGAGCAAATCTAACTCGCGTTTCCATAATAAGATCATTTCTCTCTGCTTTCAACAGCTACCCCCCGCCTGGAATTGTGGTTCAGTTTGAGATTCAACTTTTGTATTTTTCATTAAAACAATTTTTTTTCGATGAAACAGCTCCAGCGATTTTCTTCAACGTTACCGGTAATGCAAAATCGTAACCGTTTGATAGTGCGGATACATCTGCTCAATTCATATTTACAAAATCAGACAAACCGCGTAAGCGGCAATCCCCGCCCCTTCTCCGGCAAAACCGAGCCCTTCGGTGGTGGTCGCCTTGATCGAAATTTGATCAATTTCCAAAGTCAATGATCGGGCGATGTTTTTCCGCATTTCATTGATGAATGGCATCATCTTTGGTTTTTGGGCGACGACGGTAGCGTCAATATTTTGGATCACTAAGCTGCTTCGCTTCAACAAGCCGTTGATTTTCTTCAGCAAAACCAAGCTGGAAATGCCCCGATACTGGGCATCGTCCGGGGGAAAGTGCGCGCCGAGATCACCCAGCGCAGCCGCTCCCAACAACGCGTCGCCAATGGCGTGGCTCAACACATCCGCGTCAGAATGGCCCTGTAAACCCTGTGCAAAAGGAATGTCCACCCCGCCGATGATCAGCCTTCTGCCGCTAATCAGCCGATGGACATCATATCCGAATCCGATACGCATTCAAATAAAACTCTTGATTTAACAATTGTAATTGTGCTCAATCAACATTTGAGCGAGCAATAAATCCTCCGGCATCGTAATTTTTAAATTTGTAAATTCTCCGTTGACCACATGCACGGCAACGCCCAAAGCTTCCACCAATGATGCGTCATCAGTGGCAACAACATTGTTGTCGACGGCTCTTTCAAAAGCGCGCCAAATAATATCTTTTCGGAAAACCTGCGGCGTTTGAGCGCACCAGAGATTTTGTCGGTCGGGAGTCGCTCGGATGACGCCGCCCTCAACCAGTTTAATCGTATCCCTCACTGGAATGGCAGCGATCGCCGCTCCGGTTTGGCTGGCTTTTTCAACCACTTTTTCAATCAGGTCTAATGAAATGCACGGCCGGACTGCGTCATGGATCAGTACCAGCGAATCGTTTTTATCAAGAGTTGTTAAACCAAGATAAACCGATTCTTGACGAGTAGCACCGCCGGAAATCACACGCACAACTTTAGCGATTTGATATTGTTGGACAATGTCCCCCAAGACAAAATCTACCCAGTCCGCCGGAACAGCCACTACAATCTCATCTACGAGTGAACACTGGGCAATCCGCTCTAAAGTGTAAGCGATAATGGGCTTGCCGTTGATCTCTAAAAACTGCTTGTTGATTTCTGTTCCCATTCGAACGCCCAGTCCGCCGCCCGGAATAATGGCTGTAGTGCCCACCGATTCTCCCATCATAAAATTAGCATCACATCGCCATAGCTAAAAAATCGCCATTTTTCGTTGACCGCTTCGGCGTAAGCCCGAAAAAGAAAATCGCGACCGGCAAACGCTGAAGCCAACATAATTAATGTCGAACAGGGAAGGTGAAAATTTGTGATCATGTGATCGACTACTTTAAAATCGTAAGGCGGATAGATGAATTTGTCAGTCCATCCTTTTAAAGGTTTGACAAAACCTTCGGTGGTCACTACCGATTCCAGAACGCGTACGCTGCTGGTACCAACTGCGAAGACATCCCCCCGCTTTTTAATCGAATCATTGATAATGTTTGCCGATTCAGCAGTAATCTCATAATATTCCGAATCCATTTTATGACGACCTAAATCTTCAACAATAACCGGTCTAAAACTTCCCAACCCAAGGTGCAATACTACCGGTGCAATTTTCACGCCTTTTTTTGAAATTTTTTCAAGTATTTTATTGGTAAAATGTAAACCAGCCGTGGGCGCCGCAACCGCACCGCGTACCTTAGCATAAACTGTTTGATATCTTTCTTTATCTAAATCATCAGGATCTCGTTTAATGTAAGGCGGCAGCGGTGATTGGCCCACCTTTTCAACAATATCAAAAAAATTACCTTCATAAACAAACCGCACAACCCTGCCCCCTGAAACCGTATTGTCGATTACATCGCAATAAACATCTTTGGTAATTGATAGCCGGTTGCCAACCCGAACCTTGCGCGCCGGCTTAACCAACACCTCCCACAATCTGTCTTCCAATTCGCGAAGCAAAAATATTTCAACCTGAGCGTCAGTTTTATCTTTGGTTGCCTTCAACCGCGCCGGAAAAACCCTTGTCTCGTTGATAACAAGACAATCGTCCTTTTTTAAATAATCCACAATGTCAGAGAACACTTTCTTCTCAATTGTTTCCGCTTTCCTGTCCAATACCATTAATCTGGATTGGTCGCGTTTCTCAGTGGGATGCTGTGCGATTAACTCGTCTGGCAATTCAAATTTTAATTCAGATAGTTTCATATATCAAACTCCTTAACTGAACTGATGTATATTTTAGAAATGAACCACAGGGATCACAGAAAAAGTACAGCGCTCCACAGCAAACAAAGAGAAATATTGACATGTTTGTGATAGTTAACAGCAGCTAATGGATTAAAAATTAATTAACTGGTATAAGCGTGCTGAAAAGCTAGCTGATCATAGTATAAATCCTTTGTGGTTTTTATTTCAGGGATTGAAAAACTTTCTGATTCTCTCATTTTTATGATAGCTCCGCTCTTTAAAACAGCTTTTGCTGAGCCGGAGCATTATATTTTAAGCCAAAATGTTGATAAGCCGCTTCTGTGGCAACCCTCCCCCGCGAGGTGCGATTTAAAAACCCCTGTTGCACCAAAAATGGTTCATATACCTCTTCGATGGTATCGGTTTCCTCCCCCACCGCCAGCGCCAACGTATTGATTCCGACCGGTCCGCCATTAAATTTTTTAATAATTGTGTGGACAATTCTTTTATCCATTTCATCCAACCCTTTATCATCAATTTCTAATTGATGCAGTGATTCAACAGCGACATTCAGGTCAATTTTTCCGTCTCCAACCACTTGCGCAAAATCGCGGATACGGCGCAACAATCGGTTCGCAATCCGCGGCGTCCCTCTGGAGCGACGGGCGATTTCCAATCCAGCGTTATCTGCTATCTCGATCCCCAGAATACGGGCGGAACGATGCACAATCGTTGTCAACTCATCCGCTGAATAGAAATCGAGCCGGCTGACAACACCGAAACGGGAGCGCAACGGCGATGTTAAAAGACCCGCTCGGGTTGTGGCGCCAACCAACGTGAATTTGGGCAATGTGAGCTGAATCGTTCGGGCGTTGGCGCCTTTGTCGATAATAATATCCAGCTTAAAATCTTCCAAAGCCGGGTACAAATATTCTTCAATGGTGCGATTAAGGCGGTGAATTTCGTCGATAAAAAAAACATCACGCTCGTGTAAATTGGTTAAAATACCTGCCAGGTCGCCTGGTTTTTCGAGCGCCGGACCGGCGGTCATGCGAACATTTGAACCCAATTCATTGGCGATAATATGCGCCAACGTTGTTTTTCCCAGTCCCGGGGGACCGTAGAACAACACATGATCCAGTGATTCTTCCCGGGTCTTTGCCGCCTGAATGAATACTTTGAGATTTTTTTTTAATTTATTCTGGCCGATGAAATCATCCAGCCGTAAGGGCCTTAAAGTCTGATCAAATTCATATTCATCCGCCATTCGATCCGGTGATGTCGGTCGTTGTGATTGTGATTGTTTGTTATCCATAAACCAAATCTATTCACTACAAAAGTCTTAGCGCATGCTTAATTAGCTCTTCTAAACTCAATTCTTTTCCGCGTTGCTTAATTACTTTTTCAATGGCGTTGCGGATATTGTTTTTATGAAATCCCAGTGTCAACAGAGCGGTTTCAGCTTGATTGATTAAATTATCACCAGCTAACATTGTAGGGTCACTGGCTGCTAAGTTGAATGTTGCTTCGACATCGATTGAGATTTTTTCTTTGAGATCCAGAATTAATCGCTGAGCTGTTTTTTTCCCTACCCCTGAAAGCGATGTAAGCGCTGATATATTTTCTTCAACAATATATTGTTTTAAATTTTCTGCAGAGACGCTTGATAAAATCACCTGCGCCTTTCGAGGCCCGATACCCGGAGAAGAGATGAGATTTAAAAAGACCTCCCGCTCAGCAACGGATTTGAATCCATAAAGCTGTAACATGTCTTCACGAACATGCAGATAGATCAATACTGTTAAATTCTTGCCGACCTCGGGCAGTGATTCGTAACAGGGTAGTGTTATATTGACTTCAAAACCAACGCCATTCACCTCCACAACCAGCCGGGTGGGCGATTTAGAGAGAAGAACTCCTTTAACAAAATCGATCATCGAACGACTTTCATCTTTTCATCCACTAATCATCGACGATTGTTTAATCGCTGGCTATGGCAATACGCTACTGCCATAGCGTCAGAAACATCATAAGACGCAGAAGCTATGTTGATGTTCAGAATACGGCAAATCATCTGTTGCACCTGATGCTTAGATGCGTTTCCGTTGCCAGTGACTGACAGTTTAATTTCCCGGGCTGAGTACTCGGAGACCGGCACCCCCTGGTTTGCTGCTGCTAACAGCGTCACACCCCGTGCATGCCCCATTTTTAATGCAACTTTAGCGTTTTGCGCATAAAAAATTTCTTCCAACGCGATCTGATCCGGAAGATAACATTCAATAAATTCAGTTAGCTTATCGTAAATTGTCTTGAGGCGAATTTCGAATGCTACATCTGTACGGGTCTCAATTCGATCGCAAGTCATCAATTGATAGGTTCTGTCAAACTTTTCAATCGCTGCGATCCCGGTATTTTGAAGCCCCGGGTCAATACCCGCTATAATCATGATTCGATCCCAATCCATTTATGACGGTTTAACAGTCCCAAAAATGGCGCAAAATTATTCAGTTGTTTCCTTATTTTTTCTGAAATATACCCCGGATGACACAGCGTCATTCTGTTCCAACCGCTCCAGAATTTCTGAATCAATATCAAAGTTGGAATAGACCCGGTTGACGTCGTCATGGTCTTCGAGAGCATCCATCAGTTTTAGCAACAGCGCCGCTTCCTTTTCGTTCACTTTTACCGTATTTTTTGGGTGCATGGTCAGCTCCGCCGATTCAATTTTAAGCTGACGCGCTTGCAGTTTATTTTTAACCTGTTCGAACACAGACGGCTGAGCAACAATTTCAAACAGATCATCATCCTGTTGCATATCGTCAGCGCCGGCCTCGACGATCAACTCGAGAAGTTCATCTTCAGATGTATTTTCAGCCTTGACTGTTATCACCCCTTTTTTTTCAAATATCCAGGCGACACAGCCCGACTCACCCAGATTGCCGTTGTGTTTAGATAACAAATGGCGGATTTCAGCCACAGTTCGGTTTTTATTATCAGTTAACACGTCGATCAAAATCGCAGTCCCACCTGGTCCATAACCCTCATAAATAACCTGCTCATAACTAACGCCGGGCAGTTCTCCTGTTCCTTTCTTAATGGCTCGTTCGATGTTTGAAGCCGGCATATTAACGGCTTTGGCTGCAGCAATTGCCGTCCGCAATACCGGGTTCGCCGTTTCATCGCTGCCACCTTCGCGCGCCGCCACCGTAATATCCTTTATCACCTTACTGAAAGCTTTTCCGCGTTGAGCATCAGTTTTGGCTTTTTTGCGCTTTATGGTGCTCCATTTTGAATGTCCGGACATGGATAGTCTCCTAAAAATTAAACCCTCTAATTTACTAAATTTTTCTCCGATTTCCAAATGAAAAATTATAAATTTCATTTATAGGCTTGAAAATTGATGAATAAACCGACATATTGATGAAATGCTGGTTGGGTTCCGAAGTTTTTCTGTGTTGTGCTTAATTCGGAGGTTCGTTTTCCAGATATTGCGGGATTGGTTTTTCTTCTGGTGGTAGCTTTATTTTACTTCTAACGACCCATGCATCGACAAATCCGCTTGCGACTGCCTGTTGCTGAAGTTGTTCCGCCTCAAAGCGATTGACACAATCTCCGACGCGAACTTTATAATAAGGGCTGTCATAACGCAAATAGACATTGTAATCGATAAATTGCATGATCGCTTGCCTTTGAATATCTTTTGCCTTATCTTCATCAGAGACAGCGCATAGCTGAACCCGATATCCATCCAACTCCTCGGGCCTCTTTTCAGAAGTCGACGGGAAAAGTATCGCGTCCGCGTTTTCAGACTTGGATTCAGGCGAGATGGTCTTTTTAATATCAATGTCATCCTCATCAAGAAGCATTGGATCAAATTTTTCATTGATGTTTCCGGATATTTCTTCGCTTGGCTTATCGCTGTCCGGTTCTGGTTTTTTTAATGCGGCAGGACCGCCGCAACCAACCACCAATGAAACAATCAACAACAATCCGATGAGTGCAAATGAACTCTTCATCTAAATGCGCTCCTTAAATTATGAAATAATTT
>DSAU01000075.1 GCA_011046315.1 bacterium | reverse complement strand
GTCCAGCTGGGTCTCACCATGATATCTATCATAATTGGCTTTATAATTACTGTCCAATATTATTGTCGTCACTGCCATGGCTCCAGTGACCGCCAATGCCCAGCCAGGATGATACTGTTTTATTTTCTGGAGCTGGCGCCGTTCACCGCTTCCGGTCAATTCAAATATCAGATTATTTGCCAGCAACTTGATCATCGGTTCTATTTTATCTTCGTTGTCACCGACTACTTTTTCACCCAGAATTTGACCGGTTGCAAGCTTGATCAGATGGGAGTCAATTCTTAATTTCCCTGAAGTGAGATTGATCTCGCCGGTAATGATATACGCCGCGCCAACCAGTTTGCCCACCTCCTGGACTTGATTCTGTTCGACAATCCCGGCTTGCATCAACGCGTATTCAGAAAGAATCGCGTCAATTTTTGTGCGTTCAACCACAGCGATTTCGGGATGGCGCGACAGTTCGGTTTTTAACAGCTCGGCAATCGTTCTCTGCAACCGACCGTAGCGAATGCGCGAGGTATTGTTTTTAAAGTCCAGTACCACCAAAGTTACTTCTGCTTCGGGTTGCGCCTTTAAAAGCGGCGCTATCGACAAAACAGAAATCAGACAAATCTTCATCGCCATCCGATATGGTCTAAATTTCACCCGATAAACCTCTTATGATTTGATCCCATTTTCCCTGCGATTTTAAAATTGTTTCAATCACCTCCCGAACCGCGCCCTGTCCACCCGGATGTTCCGAGATAAAATCCGCAATGGTTTTAATCTCTGAACTGGCGTCATTGACCGCAAATCTAACCCCGACGGATTGCATAATTTTCAGATCATTTAAATCATCGCCGATAAATCCTATATTTTCGTCCTTCAATGCGCGCTCTTGCTTTATCTGCTGATAAGCAACTGTCTTGTCCGATTGCCCCTGAAAAAAAATATGGATGTCCAATTCTTGAGCCCGCCGGGCTAACGCTGCCGAACTTCTGCCGCTGATGATACCAATTTCAATGCCATTGGTTTGTGCCAGCTTGATTCCCAAGCCGTCTTTCACATTAAAGGTTTTCCATTCGTTGCCGTCGCTATCATAGCTAACCCGGCCTTCGGTTAACACACCATCCACGTCCAGCAACAGTAATTTAATTTTTTTTAGTTTAGTCTCAAGCTTCAACTATCAATCCGCACGTTGGTTCATAGTATGACCAAAATCCGAAAACTGTTTTCGTAACACGTCCAGCTTTTTAAGCTGTATCAATAAATTTTCCAACCGCTTTAACGGCAGCATATTGGCAGCATCGCAAAGCGCCTCTTCAACACAGGGATGGGTTTCCAAAAACACAGCATCACAACCGGCGGCAACAGCGGCTCTCGCCATTGGGAAAATAAATTCCGGCTGTCCGCCTGATTTTCCGCTACTGGCGCCGGGAAGCTGTAAACTATGAGTCACATCAAAAACCACTGGATATCCCAGCTTGCGCATAATAGTGAGCGAACGAAAATCAACCACCAGATTGTGATACCCGAATGTGGTCCCTCGTTCAGTCAGCAATATCTGACTATTGTGAAAATGTTCAGCTTTTTTGGCAATAGCCGCCATATCATCCGGCGCCATAAACTGTCCCTTTTTTATGTTCAATACTTTTCCGGTTTTTGCTGCGGCTACAATGATGTCAGTTTGGCGGCATAAAAAAGCTGGTATTTGCAATACATCGGCGACTTCAGCCACTAGTGCAGCTTCCGCAGCCGTGTGAATATCAGTAATCACAGGAATTCCAAACTGCTGTTTCACTTTATCTAAAATTTCAAGACCTCGCTCCAACCCCGGGCCGGTGAAAGAGTCGATGCTTTGTCGATTTGCCTTGGCGTAAGATGATTTAAATATTAACGGCATATTCAATCGCCGGGTAATGGCGTTGATTTTTTCAGCAGCTTCCATGATAATTTTTTCCGATTCGATCACACACGGACCGGCGATAATAGTTAGTGGTTGATTATAGCCGATTTTAATATTTCCAACAGCCACCTGATTCATTGAGTTTATTTTCCTTTTATCAATTGCTGAAAGTTAATCAATCCGGTTTCTCCTTTTGGCATTTCAACGCCGCTTTGACAAACTCCCGGAATAAAGGATGGGCATTCAAAACGCGCGATTTCAATTCCGGATGAAACTGACAGGCCACGAACCACGGATGGTTCGGCAGCTCGATCATCTCCACCAGGTCCAATTCCGGATTTATCCCGCTCAGCGCCATTCCGTGCTGCTCCAATTTTGCTTTGAATTCATTATTGACTTCATAACGATGGCGATGGCGTTCGTAAACCAACTCCTTGCCATAAATGCGATGCGCTTTGGTCGCTTTTTTGATCTCACACGGCTGCGCACCCAGCCGCATGGTACCGCCTTTGGATTTGATCCGTTTCTGCTCTTCCATCAGATCAATCACTGGATTGGGCGTCGCTTCATTGAACTCGGTGCTGTTCGCATTTGCCAAGCCACAGACATTGCGGGCAAATTCAATTACTGCGCACTGCAAGCCAAGACAAATTCCAAAAAAAGGGATTTGCTGCTCTCTCGCGTATTGAATCGCCACGACTTTGCCCTCGCTGCCGCGGCTGCCAAAACCGCCTGGAACCAATAACCCTGAGGTGCCGCGCAACAGTTCAGCCGGGTTTTGCTGTTCAATTTTTTCGGCTTCGATCCATTCCAATTTTACTCTGACATTATTTTCCACTCCGGCATGGACAAAGGATTCGGCGATGCTTTTGTAGGAATCGTGCAATTCAACATATTTCCCGCATACAGCAATTTTAATTTCAAAGGCTGGGGATTTGACCCGTTCAACAAACTTTTCCCAGGCGGATAATTTTGGCTTACTGCATTCCATGGCTAATCGATTCACAATGATTTCATCGAGCCCACCGCGGTGAAACATCAAAGGTACTTCGTAGATAGTAGCAACATCGGGCGCGCTGATGACGGAGTTGGTCGCAACGCTACAAAACAAGGCGATTTTTCGCTTCAATTCATCATCGAGCGGAGCTTGCGCCCGGCATAGCAGGATATCCGGCTGGATACCAATTTCACGTAGCCGCATCACCGAATGCTGAGTCGGTTTGGTCTTGTATTCACCGGCAGCGCTGATGAACGGAACCAGCGTCAGGTGAACGTTTAAAAGATTCTCCGAACCAACATCCAGCCGAAACTGGCGAATGGTTTCCAAAAAGGGCAGGCTTTCGATATCGCCCACGGTTCCGCCAACCTCGGTAATGACAACGTCAACCTTTTCTTTTCCTTTTGACAGGTCCAAAATCCGGCGTTTGATCTCATCGGTAATATGGGGAATAACCTGAACGGTCTTGCCCAGATAATCGCCGTTACGCTCCCGCTTGATCACGGCATAGTAAATCTGCCCGGTGGTCGCATTATTGTGTTTGCTCATATCAATATTAAGAAAGCGCTCGTAGTGCCCCAGGTCCAAATCCGCCTCTGCGCCGTCATCCGTGACATAAACCTCACCATGCTGATAAGGACTCAAGGTTCCCGGGTCGATGTTCAGATAGGGATCCATCTTGAGAATAGTTACTTTTAAACCACGAGATTGTAACAACATTCCCAGAGATGCAGATGCAATGCCTTTTCCCAGCGAAGAAACAACACCACCGGTAACAAAAATAAATTTGGTTCGCTGTGCTTTGCTCACAATGAATTCTCCATCATATAGGATTTTACTTTCTCAATATCTTCGGGCACATCGACTCCAAGAGAATTGACGTCTGTCAGCGCCGCCTTAATTTTAAAACCATGTTCCAATATTCGTAATTGTTCCAGTTGCTCTGCATTTTCCAACGGCAATTGGGGCAGTTTAACCAGCTCCAGCAAAAACTCGCGGCGATAGCTATAAATTCCGATATGTTGATAATATGGGAAATCACCAATGATTTTACCGCGCCGATAGGGTATCGCAAAGCGGGAAAAATAGATGGCGAATTGATATTTATCTAAGACAACTTTGACAACATTCGGGTCTGCCGGAACGCCATCGTCTGCAATTTTTGTGACCAGGGTTCCCACTGGCGCTTGCGGATTTTGAACCATCAGCTCAACCAGTTGATCAATGACATCGGGACGGATCAGAGGCTCATCTCCCTGAATATTGACAATGAGCGGATCATCAAGCCGGCGCGCAATCTCTGCAATCCGCTCGGTACCGTTGGCTGCTGCCGGAGAGGTCATCTCGACATTCCCACCAAATGCAGCAACAGTCTGATAGATGCGCTCATCATCGGTCGCCACCAAAACCTGACGCAGTCTTTTAGCCGCCGATGCCTGTTGATAAACCCACTGGATCATCGGTTTGCCCAAAATATCTGCCAACGGTTTTCCGGGAAAGCGTTGAGAAGCGTAGCGAGCCGGAATGATACCCACTGCTGTCATTTTGTTCTCTTGGCTTGAATTGAAACTATTTTTTTGTGTAATCATTTCTATTTTTTAATCACTTTGGGCACGCTGAAAAAACCTTTATTTTTTGCCGGCGCGTTCATCAATGCTTGCTGTGGTGTCAGCCCTGCTTCAATCTTATCTTGCCGCAAATTTACCGGCTCAATATCAGCGGAATCTGCTGCCGGAACCTGAGACAGGTCGAGTTGATTGATTTTCTCCACATAGGCAATGATGTCGCCAAGTTGTCGCAGCAATTCCTGTTTTTCGGATTGCCCTAATTTCAACTTTGCCAGTTGAGCAATTTTTTCGATTTCAGCGGATGAAATGTACATCTTGGTCTTTGATAATCTTTACAACGATTGAGCGATAAGTTAAATATTTATATTGCTCAAAATCATTTCCATAAAAACAGCTTAAATATAAAACAAATATGTGAATTTGTCAAGGATAAACTTGATTAAATTGGCATAATTTTTGTTATTGGATTTTTGTAATCTTTAAATCACCTCTGCCCTGCTGACGGCTGAAACCAATTCTTCAAAAAACTAAATCGCTCCGATTATGATTGTTCCTCACCAAAAAAATTATCGCCCAAATTTCTAAATTGAGTTCAGCAAACAAATGATAAGATTTTTATTTAGTCCACTAACGGGAGTGCAATTGTTTTATCCATTTCAAGAGAATCGCATAAACAGGCTGTCCATGAACTCATAAAAAATTAAAAAATTTATGTCATTGCGAGGAGCGCAGCGACGAAGCAATCTCTTTAATTATTGCAAGTTATCTTAAAGATTGCTTCTCCACCATTCGGCGGATCGCAATGACATTAAACTAATAAAATTTAAGGTTCATGGACAGCATGTAAAGGCGATTCACTCCATACTAAACAACCAGTTTTAGAGAAATATTATTTTTCATTTTAATATTTTTGGTATCAATTTATAATCGCTGCGCGAGAAAATTCGTTTCGCTTTTTTTTAAAAGTATCAGGCTATTTCGATATACAACGAGATTAAATTGAGCCCCAATGTTAACAGCAAGATCAGATAATCAGCAGCCATTAGCGGATAATCCACTGGAATTATAGCCCGGCTCGCTTTCCCATAACCTCTGAGCTCCAATCCCAGCGAAGAGAAGGCAGCATAATCAACGCTGCGAAACAGCAGTGGTTTTAGCAGTTTTTTAATGACACTATATTTTTCAAGCAGTTTTAAACTGGAGATTTTAATTCCGCTGAAGCGGATCGTCCACAAACCTTTACGCAGTTCTCTGAATAAAAAAGGCATAAATCGAAATGTTGTCAACAACAGCAAACTGAACTGGGTTGACACACGCATTTTATTAAAAAACAACAGCATTTTAAACAGTGAAACAGTGGAGATAAGATAAGCCAGTACAAAAATGATCAAATAACGCATCCACAATAGTACCGCTTCACGCAGCCCCTCAGAAAAAATCAACGGAAATCCGTTCCATGACAGCAGCACCTCTCCCTCGCGACGAAAAATGAGCTGAAAAAGCGACACAACCAGCAACAACGAGCCCATTTGATAAATCCGGCGAAAAAATACACCAACTTTTTGGGGATCTCTCAAGATCACCCACAGCAGCAGCGTTGACAACCAGAGGATTGAAACCAGATAACTTTTTGTGTACAACGCCCAGCCGGTTGAACAGCAACCGAAGATTACCAGCGTTAAAAAATGGCGTTCGTCTCTTGCTGCTGTACGCCTCATAGCGGACTCCACTCCGGTTCGATTTTCCAGCAAATATTTTTGGTCAATGATTGAATCGATTCAATTTGGGCAGCGTCAGCCGCGCCAATAACTACCGTTCCCGGGTTGGTTAAATTATCCTGATGAGTCGTTAAAAAATTTAGAATGTCCTCGACTCGATTTGGTGAAAGATAGGTTATCAGATCACTGATGAACAGATAATCCGGCGCCTTAACCCACTGACACAAAAACCAGACCAGTTTAGCCTCCCCTTTTGACAAATGATAGCTGTTTTGTTGCGCCAGTGCGCTCAGATTAAGACGCGCTA
The DNA here is from genome assembly GCA_011046315.1 of bacterium. Classification (GTDB taxonomy): domain Bacteria; phylum Zhuqueibacterota; class Zhuqueibacteria; order Thermofontimicrobiales; family Thermofontimicrobiaceae; genus Kaytiofontadaptatus. The sequence goes on along the minus strand of DSAU01000075.1, from coordinate 551 downwards.
ACAGTTGACGAGCAATCTCCACCTGTCCGGGCAGCGCTTCAATTTCCCCATCTTTGACCGCCAGCGCATCTGCGATTTCCAATTCTACCCGCTCGTTCAAAAAGATACCGGGAACATCAGCCGGCGCCCACCCCAGTTTCCAGCCGATATCAGACAGCTCTCCCGGCTTCAATTTGTTATTAGCCGAGTGGTTGGCGTTAGAATCCACCACAGCTAAAAGCCGTTTAAAAGCAGCATCCATTTCATCACTGCGGCTGAGCCTGACCAAATAATAATCACCGCGAGGGAATCGCTGTTCGAGTTTTTTTATAATCTGTTTTACTGAATCCACAATTTCCTTTCCTGTATGCGCCAAATATGATGACTCGATTCAATCGGAAAATGATCGACATAAATAACCGACTTCCCCTGTTCGCTCAAAAAGTCAAAAAATTCGTTCCAGTTTACTTTTTTGTTCAATTGATTACTGTCTCCCAATTCGTCGATCAGAAAAAGCCGGGCGCCTTGCAAATAAAAAATAAAAATCAGCCCGATTTTTTGGTGAATTTTAT
>DSAU01000566.1 GCA_011046315.1 bacterium | reverse complement strand
ATCATGGTGTTTATTCAAACTACATTGTTGAATAAACACCACAATTTATTGTGGTGTAAGATAGATCAATATATAGAGATGAACCGCTTCAGCGGTTTTTCTACCCATGACTGAGGTTTTACGTAAAAAGTTATTTTTTACTTGACAACAGGCGGAATAATGTTTAAATTAATTTTGAAATCAACCAATCTGTCATCCTGTATCTTTTTATTAATCCAACAATAATACGCGAGCAAAAAAAATAACTGGTCTAGGCTCAGGGATTATTGTGCAGCGATAATTGAAAAAGTTTATCGGCGGGACATCATCAAAACATAGAATGTTGTGACGAATATTTATATCCGTTGACAAAAGTCAATGGATTTGCAATAATTTTGTTTAACTTGTTGATGGGTTTTTAAAAAGATGTTTTATTTACAGAGGCGAGCGATATATTTTACATATCAAGTTACAATCACTTTTAAAAATGGGGAGGTAAAAGCCATGCGACACAAAATAATCTTTACTGGTCTAACTGTATTGTTGCTTGCTTTTTTTGCGCGGATTACACCTGTTTTTTCTCACTGCGATAGCATGGATGGTCCGGTAATAAAAGCGGCGCAAAAGGCGTTGGAAACCGGCAATGTAAATTTGGTTTTGATCTGGGTTCAGCCAGAAGCTGAGGCCGAAATCAGAAAAGTCTTCGAACATACACTTGCCGTACGCAAATTAAGCGCTAAAGCGAAAGACCTGGCAGACAGCTATTTTTTTGAAACCCTGGTCAGAATTCATCGGGCTGGCGAAGGGGCGGCTTACACGGGATTGAAACCGGCAGGGCTTGATTTGGGACCGGCAATCCAGGCTGCGGATAAAGCTGTGGAAAGCGGATCGGCGCAAGTATTGTTAAGATTGTTAACCGAAACCGTGCACAACGGTCTTCATGAGCATTTCAGCCATGTGCTGGAAACGAAAAATTTTGACATTAATGATGTCAATGCAGGACGTGAATTCGTTAAGGGCTATGTCAGTTTCGTGCATTATGTAGAAGCCATTTTTAATGTAGCAACAGGCGCTGTCTAAGATCATGGTCTCGAAAAACCAAACTCTCATGTGCATTGACAAATTACGGATAACAAAAACTTTAAAAAAATGATTTTAATTTTCATAAAAATTATTGACAAATAATTAACTATTCGAGAGGTAATATATGAACAATTCAAAAGGGCGCGCGTTCTTGCTGTTTTTTCTGATTCTTGCGTTTGGCGTTCTCATTTTTGGAGGCTATTTAATCAACAAAGAAAAACCACCGATCCCGGCAACAGTGAAAACTCAATCCGGTGAAGTTGTTTTCACTGGTGAAGATATCATTACCGGACAAAATCATTATTTCAGCCGTGGCGGTCAGCATATCGGTACCATCTGGGGACATGGTTCGTATCTGGCGCCGGATTGGTCGGCAGATTATTTGCACCGGCTGGGATTATATTTAGCAGCCCGCTTTCATGGGATCGAGGCGCGGCCGGCAGTATCCTTTTCGCAACAGGATTTTGAGGCTCTGGACCGGACAACCCAAGCCATGCTTCGGGCAAAAATTACTGAGGTGGTCAAATCGAATCGCTACAGCCCACTGACCGATGCGTTAATTTTTACAGATTTTGAAGCAGAAGCCTTTGTTGCATTGACCCACTATTACACCGAATTGTTTCGTAATGGAAATGAAAGGATGGGCTTGCAGCCGGGTATTGTGCAAACCAATGAGCAGGGAAAAGCTGTGACTGCTTTTTTTTCCTGGCTTGCCTGGGCTGCTGGTACCAATCGTTTAGATAAAGATTATACTTACACCAGCAACTGGCCCTACGACCCGTTAGTCGGTAATGAACCACTACCTGATGCGCTGATCTGGTCAATCGTCAGTGTAATGTTGTTAATACTGGTAATTGCGGTGGTGTTGTTTGTTTATTTGAAATACATGCGTGAAAAAGATTATCAGGCAAAGCTGCTGACCGATTTGGAGGAACCCAAACCTACCGGCAGCCAGAAGGCAATATTACCATATTTTGTCATCGCGATCATTTTGTTCATTTTGCAAATTGCCATGGGATCGATTACCGCTCATTTCACAGTTGAAGGGACTTATTTTTTCGGTATTCCGCTGGCAGAAATTTTGCCCTATGCGATTGCCCGCACATGGCACCTGCAGTTAGCCATTTTCTGGATCGCTACTTGCTTTTTAGCGGCTGGTTTATTTATCGGGCCATTTGTTGGCAAAGAACCCAAAAGACAGGACACGCTGGTGACCATTCTTTTAGTCGCAATAGCTATCGTTCTGGTGGGAACACTGGTTGGAACCTGGCTTTCGGTGACTGGAAAAATGAGCGCTAATAGTTTTTTGCTGGGACACCAGGGCTATGAATACATCGAACTCGGACGCGTCTGGCAGTTGCTGTTAATTGGTGGAATGCTCCTCTGGTTGTTTTTGGTGGTGAGAGCCATCCGTCCTGCTCTGCGGGATGAAAAAGATGCTGGTGGAATTACCCATCTGCTTTTATTCAGCGCGGTGGCGATCCCGCTGTTTTACATGGCAGGCTTGATGTATGGCCGAGGCAGCCATTTATCCGAAGCCGAGTATTGGCGCTGGTGGGTGGTTCATCTGTGGGTGGAAGGATTTTTTGAAGTATTTGCCACCGTTTTTATGGGCTTTATTTTGAGCCACATCGGCGCGGTGAGCCGAAATTTCGCGCTGAAAACTATTTATTTCAGCATTTTTCTCTATCTTGGCAGCGGCGTCATTGGTACTTTCCACCATCTCTATTTTTCAGGCACGCCGTCTCCGATTATCGCTCTGGGTGCTGTATTTTCAGCGCTGGAGGTAGTGCCATTGACACTGCTGGCTTTTGAAGCAGTTCACAATCTCCGGGTCATTCAAATGGGCGGCAAAAAATTTCCTTACAAATGGCCGATCTATTTCTTTGTTGCCGTCGCATTCTGGAACATGTTGGGAGCAGGCGTTTTTGGCTTTATGATCAATCCGCCTATCGTGTTGTATTATATTCAGGGCATCAATACCACACCAATTCACGGGCATACAGCGATGTTCGGTGTTTACGGATTACTGGCAATCGCGTTGATGTTATTTTCAGTGCGGCACATTGTCAGCCAGGCGTCCTGGTCCGATAAAATGCTGAAATGGAGTTTTTGGGGTTTGAACGGCGGTTTGATAGCAATGACGGTTTTCAGCCTGCTTCCGTCCGGTTTTTATCAATTTTATTACGCGGTAAAAGATGGTCTCTGGTACGCCCGCAGTCCGGAGATCGCTACCAGTCCGGTAATCCGCACATTCGCCTGGATGCGGGTTTTGCCGGATTTGGTGTTTGCATCAGGAGCGATTATATTATTTTTATTCTTAGTGCGTTCGGTTTGGTTTACATTTTTAAAAAACAAAAGCAACTTGATCAAAACATAACCCTTGCAGCACATATAAAATTTGGGTTTTAACCGAAATTGAGGAGAAGCACATGTTGAGTGAAAAACCGGGAAGTATTCCTGATGCCCTAGCGGTGGATCTGGAAAAAATAGTTGAATACGCACCCCATTCCATCGTGAGCAGAGAGATTGTTAAAAACAAGTCCGGTACGTTAACAGTTTTTGCCTTTGACGCCGGACAGGGATTGAGCGAACACACCGCGCCGTTTGATGCGGTGGTTCAGGTTTTAGATGGCGAAGCAGAAGTGATCATCGATAAAAAGAAGCTGAATGTGAAAAAGGGTGAAACGGTCATTATGCCGGCGAATGTGCCGCATGCGGTGAATGCAATGGAACGTTTCAAGATGCAACTGGTAATGATAAAAGGGTGATCTGATATGAACTTTGTCAGGCTTATTCCAGTGATAATCTCGTGTCTGTTGATGGGCGCTCATTTTTCCAGAGCCAGTAATATGGGGCTGGCGATTGCCTGGCTGGTTTTGCCGCTGCTTTTATTGATTCGCAGATTATGGGTGGCGCGCGTTTTTCAAATCCTGCTGATCATCGCCGGCGTAATCTGGATTGAAACTACCTTGCGGCTGGTTCAAATACGCCAGGCAATGGGAGAATCGTGGATGCGGCTGGCAATTATTTTAGCTGCTGTGACCCTGTTCACCTTGCTGTCAGCGCTGGTTTTCGAGAACAAATTTTTAAAACAGCAGTTTAAAAAAAAAAGGATAAATCGGATTTGACATTCACAGCTGCGTTTTTTGTGACCGCAGCGTTGCTTGCCATTGTTCAACTTATAGTCCGATCCCCAATGCTGCTTGCTGACCGGTTTTTTCCCACATTCGGCTGGCTGGAAATTTTAGCATTGGCTTTATATGCGGGCTGGATTACAGAAAAAATGCTCGATCCGAAACAAACCGCAAAATGGCGGCTTCGGATCTGGATGTTGTTTTCGATAGTGTTCTTTTCCCAGTTGATCATCGGCGTGCTGGGAGTTGAGCGGTTGCTCATGACCGGTAAGCTGCACCTGCCAGTTCCGGCAATGATCGTCGCCGGGCCGCTTTATCGGGCGCAGGGCTTTTTTATGCCGATACTATTTGTGGTGACGTTGTTATTCATCGGTCCGGCATGGTGCAGCCATTTGTGCTACGTTGGCGCCTGGGACAATTTTGCGGCGAATATTCAAAAACGCGTTGGATCACTACCGAACTGGCACCATGCCATGCGAATGGGAATATTGGCGCTGGTCGTTTTGGCTGCGCTGACTTTGCGCTTAACCGGAGTGGGCTGGCTAACCGCGACTTTGCTGGGCGCATCGTTTGGCATTTTGGGTGTGGGCATAATGGTGACTTTATCCCGAAAAACCGGCGTCATGGTACATTGCGTCAGCTATTGTCCGATCGGACTGCTGGCAAATTGGATCGGAAAACTAAATCCGTTCCGGATTCGTATTCAGAACGGCTGTAACGAATGCGGCTTTTGCACAAGGGTTTGTCGCTACGATGCACTGCGAACCGCTGATATCAAAAAACGAAAAGTTGGCTTGACCTGTACGCTGTGCGGTGATTGCATCCGGAGCTGTCACGGCGGCTGGCTCCAGTATCGTTTTTTGAAAATGGAACCCGATAGCGCCCGGCGGATGTTCATTGTGATCGCAGTCAGCCTGCATGCGGTTTTTCTCGGTTTGGCGCGGATTTAATTTTTGTCGTGAAGGATAAAAAGAGCTGTTCAATTAAATCATATACTTTGTAACCAAGCCAGGGAGGGTTTATGACAACATTCAAAAACGTGTTTTTTTTTATGATTGTTTTCTCGTTGGGTTGCAGCTTTGCCACAATGGGACAGGATTGTCAGGAATGTCACCAAAAAAATACGCCGTTCATCGTTTCTGACTGGCAGTTGAGCAAACACAGTCAGAACGGCGTGGATTGTTCAACCTGTCACGGCGATAGCCACCAGGACGCTTATGACATGGCAAAGGCTAAAATCCCGACTCCGGAAACCTGCGCCCAATGCCATGATGATCAAGTGGAGCAGTTCAAAAAAGGTAAACATGCCTTTGCCTGGGCGGCGATGAAAGCCATGCCTACGGCGCACTGGCAGCCCATGGCATTGATGGATGGGATGAAAGGTTGCGGCGGTTGTCACAAGATCGGTTTGAAAACTGAAGACGAAATCAAAAGCCTGAAACAGCAGGGCGCCGGATTCGGAACCGCATCCTGCGACGCCTGTCACACCCGGCATCTGTTTTCTAAAAAGGAAGCCCAGCAGCCACAAGCATGCCAGACCTGTCACATGGGCTTTGACCATCCCCAATGGGAGATGTACTCATCTTCAAAACATGGTGTTCGCTATCTGCTGAAGCAGGCTGGTATTCTCCCTGAACAAGCCGCGGCACCCACTTGCCAGACCTGTCACATGCAGCAGGGCAATCACGAGGTGCGCACAGCCTGGGGATTTTTGGCGGTGAGACTTCCCATGCCCGAAGACAAACAATGGGCAGCCGATCGCGCCACTATCCTGCAGGGATTGGGTGTGCTGGATCCGGAAGGACAGCCCACGGCCAGATTAGAGGTGGTAAAAGCTGCTCAGGTCGCTCGATTGACTCAGGAAGATTGGCAGAAAGAGCGTGACAAGATGGAGAAAACCTGTAATAGCTGTCACTCGCTCAATTTTGTCAAAGCTGAATTGGCAAAGGCGGATAACATGATCAAAGAAGCCGATCACCTGATGGCAAAGGCGCTGCGCATCATTGCCGGATTGTATCAGGACGGCGTGCTCAAAAAACCGGAAAACTACAGCCACCCCTTTCCGGATTTGCTCACCTTTCACGACGCCCCGACTGTTATCGAGCAGAAATTGTTCTTGATGTTCCTCAAGCACCGGATGCGCACCTTCCAGGGCGCTTTTCACGCCAATCCCGATTATGCGCTCTGGTACGGTTGGAGCGAAATGCAGCGCGATTTGACTGAAATTACCGAGATGGCAGAGGAGCTGCGGGCAAAGAATTGAGTTTTGAAAAAAAAACCAGGTTTCGGGTAGAAACCTGGTTTTTTGTTTTTTTATTTCATAGCATAAATGAAATTATTTATTTGTTATGTGCATATAAATCGCTCGATGGTGAATCATCAGGCTAAAAATTGGAAGCATCATAAATGATGCTATTTTTTTGTTACAAAACAAAAAAATGGGATGCTTTGGCATCCCTTCATAATTTAGCCTGCGGATTTATTCGCAGGCGATGCTTCCTGCAGAGAGGCTGCCAAATGCCAGTCAAATGTTTGTCGGATTCGATTGTGGCTGCGTTTGAACACGATATATCCAGAAAATATGTTGCATTTTTCAAATTTTATATTATATTATTTTTTTAACAAGTTGGGCATCACCATTGCTTTGTCTTTCAACTGGTGCGAAAAAGCAATGATCGACAGCGTTCAGACAATCGAAACGAAAAGCAGAGCCGGAAAAATGAGCCAGATTCGTGCCTGGTATCAGGCGTTTCGTTATCATTTTGTTCCCCCCAGTTTGCTGCCGGCGATTGTTGGCGGTGTGCTGGCGTGGGCAATCGAAGGTGTTTTTCACCCGTGGTATTT
>DSAU01000156.1 GCA_011046315.1 bacterium | reverse complement strand
TGTGGTGTTGTTTCAATGCCTCTTTGAACTAACACCATGATTCATCATGGTGGTTACAGCATTAACGAAACATATCCAAAGCCGTTTTAACGGCTTCTTAATAACCCCGTGATCGGTTACGATAACAGGATGATGAAGATTTACAGGATCAGTCTCTCTACAATAATATTTTCAAATATCCTGTTATACTGTTATTTTTATACTCGTTAAGGGTTATTTTGTAACTTAATAAATTAAAGTCATTGCGATCCCGCTTTTGCGGGAGAAGCAATCCCTTCAATACAAAGAGATTGCTTCGTCGCTTCGCTCCTCGCAATGACAAAATGATGTCACATTTCAACCATTAATGAGTATAATCTCCCTGTGATCGGTTACCAATTTTCTTCTGCTTTCTGCTGAGCCAGCAGGCTTATTTCTGCGGCTTTAAAGGTATGTTGTTGAGTCATAGCCTTCTGGCTGCGGTTTAAGCAATCGAGTATCAATTCGGTAAAATAGGGAAATCCGACTTTTCCTTTGAGCGAAAAATATTTTTCTCCCTGCTCATTTACCAGAAACAGATGGTCGCCATCAGGGTTGCGGGCGATATCGATATATTTTCTCATCTCAATATAGCCTTTTGTTCCCAGAATGAAAGTTCTGCCATCGCCCCAAATTCTCAATCCGTCCGGAGTAAACCAGTCCACCCGAAAATAGTTGCCGGCGCCGTTATCCGCCACCAGATTCACTTCACCGAAATCTTCCAATTCGGGAAATTCCGGGTGGTCGTAATTTGCCACCCGGCTGTGGACGACCGTGGCGTCAGCAGCGTTGGCATAATAGAGAAACTGCTCCACCTGATGGCTGCCGATATCGGTCAGGATTCCCCCGTATTTCTGTTTTTCGAAAAACCAGGCGGGGCGCGTTTTCGCACCCAACCGATGAGGTCCAAGTCCGATTACCTGCAAAACCCTGCTGATCGCCCCCTGCTCGATCAATTGACCTGCAAATACTGCGCTTTCATTTGCAACCCGTTCGCTGTAGCAGACTGCCCAGATCCGGCCGGTTTGTTTCACCATTTTTCGAGCGGCAGCTAATTGATCCAGTGTGGTGAAGGGCGCTTTGTCGGTAAAAAAATCTTTTTCATGCTCCAGCACCCGCAATCCCAATGCGCCACGCTGACAGGGCACATCCGCGGTTGCCACCAATTTTATTCGCGAGTCTTCGAGAATTTCATTTTCATTTGCAGCGATGGTCGCATCTGGGAACCATTTTTTAAACTCAGCTAGCTTTTTCGGATCTTTATCCCAAGCTTTTTCCACAGTAGCGCCGGCGGCTTCGAGATTTTGACACATGCCGAAGATGTGTCCATGCTCCAGACCGATGGCGGCTATCGGAAATTCACCTTTTTCACAAGCCTTTGATACGAACGCCTCAGGTGCATAATGCATTCCAGTTGACATCCAATTCCCTCTTGTTGATATTATCTGACGGTAGTAATCGATCACAGGGATCAGAAGTTATAGCTACAAACTTTAGACAGGATGATAAAGAGTTACAGGATCAAGCTCTATCCGGTAATTTCCTGTTATTCTATGATTCTTAACCTTCCTGTGATTGTTTACTGACTGTAATTTAATTTCCCCGCTTAAAGCACAATTTCCCTCCCCTCTTGAGCTGACTGGTAAATTGCCCGAACCACTTCCAGCGCGGTTATTGCCTGGCTGCCGGATACGAAAGGTTGCCGATCGTGGACAATGGCTTCAATCATATCCTGTAACAGCGCTTTATGCGATTCAATTGAAATCGCCATTGGATCGGAGCTCCCAACTCTATTTCCAACGGAAGTCAGCTCTGCCGCATCCTGTTTGGCGTCAATCAGGTCCCAGCTTTTAATGTTACCACCTTCGAGGATGACAGTTCCGCGCTCTCCATGAATTTCCAACCGTTCCGGAAAGCCGGGGTACGCCGAGGTCATACCTTCGATAATGCCAAAAGCGCCGGTATCAAAACTGATCAAAGCTGCGCCGGTATCTTCCCCTTCGATCTGATGAATAAAAGTCGCGGTTTTGCCGAAAATGCTCAGCGGCTTGCCCATGATCCAGGCCATCAGATCAATCGTATGAATCGCCTGATTGATCAACGCACCGCCGCCGTCCCCTTTGAAGGTTCCGCGCCAGTTGTTTTTTTGATAATAAGACGCCGGGCGAAACCACTTGACCGAGGCTGTGGCATAAATCAACCGTCCAAACTCTTCGCGATCCACAGCGTTTTTTATCCGCTGCGACGCCAGGTCGAACCGATGCTGGAACATGCACGCCAGCTTGACATTGGCTTTTTGGCAGGCATCGATGATGTATCTGGCGCGTTCAACAGAAATTTCGATGGGCTTTTCCACCAGCACATGCTTTCCGGTTCGTGCAGCAGCAATCGCCGGTTCGAGATGGGCGCCACTGGGGGTACATACATTCACCACATCGGGATTTGCGGCGTTAAACATCTCTTCATAATCGATAAAGTAGCGCACACCATATTCAGCCGCAAAAGTGCTGGTTCGCACCTCATCCCTGCCGCAAACTGCTATCAATTGCGCCGATTCCAATGCAGCTAATGTCTGCGCGTGCATCCTTGCAGCATTGCCCACTCCCACTATGGCGAATTTTATTTTGTTGCGCTCCATTTCAGATTTCCGCTGATGAAGAGATGAATTGGTTCAGACATACCGCGCCCAATTTTCGAATTCGCAGATTAATGGCAACCCCAGCGCCAAATATGGTTTCGATGAAAGAGGCATAGCGCTGAACTTCCTTCTCTGGCAGAAAAACCTGGATTGTACCTGCGAACCCGCCTCCATGAACGCGACATGCGCCAGCCCCTGTTTGATTCAAAAACAATTCAGTCAACGCCAATGCTAAGCCAAGCCCTTGCTGGTTGGCATTTTGAGTTGAGTAAACATTTTGCAGCCATTTAAACGATGAATTGCCGGATTCGTTAACCAGTGATAAAAATTTTTTGAAATCACCCTGTTCCAACGCGCCGACCTGATGCAGCACTCGCTCATTCTCAGTTAAAAAATGCAACGCACGCAAAATCGAGCGATCACCGGTCAATGATCGCAGCGATCTAATTTCCTGAAAAAAACGATCCATGTTAATATCACGACACACCTCAGCGCCGAGCTCACGTGCCACTGCTTTCATCTCCGCTGTGATGGCTGCATAGTCCGGGGTTAAATCTGCGTGGTTACCTCCCGTGTTCACGACCAGCAGCCGATAGTCTGTATTATTGAAATCGAAATTAATATTTTTAATAACTGGATGCTGCGGTTCTTTAAAGTCAATGCTTACAACTCCGCCGATGGCGCAGATGATTTGATCCATCAGCCCGCACGGTTTGCCAAAATACTCATTTTCAGCATACTGGCTGATCAGCGCGATTTGCTCCTTTGGAACCGCACCATTATTAAAAAGATAGTTAAGTATGGTCGCGATGAGCACTTCAATCGATGCCGATGAGCTCAAACCAGAACCCGGCATCACTTCACTGGAGACAAATGCAGAGAAACCGCCAACCTTGAATCCCAACTGGCGAAACCGAGCTGCAATCCCCCGGATCAAGGCAGCGGTTGTTCCACATTCCCCTTCACGAACATTCAGATCGGATAAATCTACTGAAAACGCAGCCGGATAACCTTCCGAATGCAAAACAATCCGATTAAGTCCATTCTTCGCGGCGGCTGCAATAGAATCGAGATTAACGCTGGCAGCCAGCACCCGGCCATGATTATGGTCTGTGTGATTACCACCGATTTCAGTGCGACCCGGTGAACTGAAATACAACGGAGCTACTTCCGGAAAATATCGGCGGAATTGATTCGTCAGGGACTGATAGCGCTGCCGTTGTTGATCCAGAACCATTGGATCATCTCCGTAAAGCTCAGCCAAAATGGTACGAAATTGGTTAAAATCAAAATGCATTTTGATTGTCCTGAAATTGTTTGATTTTGAGAGCCTTCTGGGTTAAGCTTCTATTTCGGTTTTAAACTTCGACATAATTTATTCGACCCGCTAAGGACAAAACAGTCCACATAGAGACTCAGCCGAAAGTAACCGGTTGATATTCCTTTTTATCGGATTACACATCAGCTAATTCCTTACAGAGCTGTCATGCCTGCGCATGCAGGCATCTCCAAATGTATTGATATAATAGCGAATCCAAAAACAGCAAATTGTTTTTACACAACGACTTATTCCCATTGAAAAGCCAGACTCCTGCATTCGCAGGAGTGACACCTGAATAGATGAGACAGTTTCTGACAATATTTTTTACGCTGATCAGTCTCGTGATCGAGCTTAAAGTATAACCTTGAGCAAAAATAATATTATTGAACCGATAATATAATAAAAAGCTGATTTGAAGTCAAATTGTTTCTTTTGGAAAATGAATAATTTCACTCAAAATTGGAGACGCAAACTGATGCCATCGCTTCATTTGAAAACAACATTAAAAATAAATAGCTTGATGAAAAATAGTATCATCTGGCAAATTATCAGCTTATCAAGCGATGGCATCAGTATTCTACCTGCAACTAATTTTTTACTGGATGATGACACCATCATTGGTAATAAACAGTTTTATTCAGCCAGACCATACATTTTTGCATCAATAATATTTGCACATTGATAAAAACAGGGCAACCATTCGGTTGTTCGAAAGACAAATTTCAATTCTTCAACACCGGTTATCGCGAGATCGATTTTTACCGGATCAGACAAGTAATCCATCGCCGGGCTGAGATACAATTCTTGATCATCGCCATAAACGCCAAGCTGAATTTTACCGCACCGTATTTCACCATCGCTCCAACCAGGAAAAGGATTTTGATCAACTGAAAAAATAGCGGCAAACCGGTTCCATTTGCCCTGATTCTGGTAAACCAACTTCGCGTTTGGTAGGACGCTGATTCCCTTTTCATGCTTCTTTTGATCTACTTCAAAGCGATTGCCCCAGCAATTACGATCCAGCTCCACAAAACCGGTCCATAGATCAACTTGATTCGGCTTCAGATCGCTCAGATAGACGATGTCCGATTCTCGATTGGCTCTGGTGTCAATGTCTGTTCGGATTGGTTTAATTTTTTGGCGAAGATTGCTGTCGGCATGTAGTTGGTATTCAGTGCTAATTTGCCAATTATTATCAAACAAGCCATAGACAAGCGGAGTGCCATCGATGGTGAGATTTCCCTGATGCAAATTGATCCCAATTGTTTTTGAGTCAAAGATCAGGAAATCAAATTCCGTTCCGATTCGCCGGGTGATCAACCGAGTTCCTTTTTCAGTTACTCCTGCCAGGATCACCACATATTTGTCCGAAGTTAACGGATTGGGATAAATCATTGCCAGTCCCAGATCCTCACCGTAATAAATTTTCTCGTCAAAGATAATTGAATTTACATCCAACCGAATCGGAAGCTGCGAATTGATTCTTTTCAAAATGGCGTTACTCGACGCATTTCCGATCAAAATCAGATGAAAATTTTTCAGGTCGGTTTCGGTTAAATCGATATCTTTTTTCACCCGACACGGAACATGCTGCCAGGCTTGCCACTGTTCGACAAATCTCATGGCTTCATCAAAATTAACCTGATTCTCTTCTGTGGTTCCGCTGGTGCCATAGACAATAAGAAAGCTGTGATTAAAGACATCGAGAATGGGGCCTGCCAATCCTCGCTTTTTACTGAATTGTTTTTGAGGAGGCGGATTGATTTTCCACCCGCTGACTAAATCGTTTGAGTCCAGAACGGATGAACAGAAAACTTTCTTATCCGACGGTAGTTGAAAATCATCATAGGTTTGCCCATCGATCCGAAATAAAAGCGGTTGCTGTCCATCGACAAGATAATCATTCAAAAACAACCGAAACCGGGCAACATTTTCTGTTTTAATATCAAAACTATTCTGAGCTGTGATTTCAGCGTCGACAATTGCAAACTCATTCAGCTTGATAAATTTTTCAATTTCGATCCAATACGCTTTTGCTTGATCCAGCGCACCGGCTTTTACTTTTACCCGACTGGGATTGGGGTTTTTCTCATGGTCTTGAAACCAGTCGTAAATCGACTGCTCCATTTCAGGCTCAAACCCGCCGTGCGCAGCCTGAGGATGTTCCACATAACGGATGGCGTAGCCAAGTTCATGGAACCGCGAAACCATCTTTCGACTCTGCTCGATGGGCACGATGTCATCCATTACACCATGATGACAGAGCACCGGAAGTTGAAGCGCGTTCTCAGCAAAAGATAGCGCGCTTCTTTTTTGATAAAGAAATGATCGAAACGACGGTAATTTTTCAGTGGGAGCGCCGATCCAGAAATTAAACTCGGTGGGTCCCATAATCGGCGCCAGGGCTGCGAAAAGATCGGGATATTTTAACCCGATGTTCCAGACTCCGGCTCCACCCATTGAACCGCCGGTTAAATAAATCCGATTTTCATCGATGTGGTAGAGTCGTTTGACTTCAGCGAACACCTGCAACACATCATGCTCGCCAATGTTTTGATAAATCGTATTTCCCCTGCCGAAGGGATTAACCAAAATATAGCGCTGATGAGCGGTTGCATGGGGCATGAAAACAGACAGAAAAATGTTTTCCCACCACGGTGAATAGCTCGGATCGAAGCCGTGTAAATTTAGCACCAACGGAAACGACGTTTCTCCACGATAAGTATCCGGAACATGAAGCGCGTATCCCTGCAGGCTGCCGTCGATCTCTGAATAATAACCGCGCATGAAAGTTCCGGTTTGATGTTCAAATGGATTTTTTCCATTTTCCAGCTCCTGCAGAGCAGCGCTTGCGCTTGCCAAATCTTGCTCGATGTTTTCCGAATAAAATTGAAAACTCTCCCACGATTTACAGTCATCCAGTTGCTGCTTGATTTTTAGAAGCATTACTTCCAGATTTGCAGCGCTGTTTTGAAAATGTTTTGCTGAAAACCCTGACCGCAATTTTTTTAGCCCCTGGTGTAAGCGTTCCCATTTTTCCACAAAGGATTGATACTGATGGCATATTATATCC
>DSAU01000474.1 GCA_011046315.1 bacterium | reverse complement strand
GGATTCACATCAATATCCTATCAGCGGTGGCGGATAGAGAGGTGAATATGGTGTTGAAAAGATGATATGAAAAAAAATACTTACATATTTTGGCTATTAATTTTGCTATTACCATTTTACTGCCAAAAAGAAAATTCAACTGAACCTGAACCGGGCAATGGTTCGCATCCTCAGGTAGATATTCCCTGGCCCTCGTTGGCGGAGAGTCCGTGGCCTTCAACGCATGGGGACATGCAATGCACCGGGCGAAGCAGATATGAAGGACCTCGAGAAGGTAAGGTTGGTTGGACTTATTTTAACGACGGAATTTTTAATGAGATATCGGGTGTGGTTATCGGCGAAGATGGTACAATTTATTTCTGTGCTAAACCTGAACGTTCACCTTCAGTTAATTACTATTTACACGCGCTAAATCCTGATGGTAGCTTAAAATGGAAAAAGAAACTCGAAGGACTCATGGCGTGGACTCCAATAATAGGAGCAGGTGATGTCATCTATGTTGCTGCTTACGGCGGCCCATTTTATGCGTTTAACTCAGACGGAACTGTTAAGTGGACTTATGATACATCAACCATAATTTATACCTTTGCACCAGCTTTGGGACTGGATGGCACCATTTATTTTGTCGACGTTGAAGGGACACTTTATGCGCTTAATTCAGATGGTTCGTTGAAATGGACTACACGTGGCACGGCTGGTTTATATATGGAGAATCCGAATTATTCAATTGCTATGTCTCCCGATGGCGGTGTTCTATACGCTGGCGGTTCAGATAATACATTCAATGCGATTGATGCACACACTGGATCAGTTCGGTGGCAACTGCCTACGGGTTATATTTTGCAGACTTCTCCCCTTGTTGATTGTAGCGGTAACATATATTTTATCAAGTTAGACAGTACTTTTGTTATCTGGTCAGTAACGCCAGAAGGAGAATTTCGCTGGAAAAGTGATGTCTATGTACATCATTTCGTTAGCCTGCATATAGATAAGGACGGCAATATTTATGCGTATGGAGGCAAGAATAAGCTGCTTTGTTTTGATTATGCTGGCAATCTCAGGTGGTCAAAAGTCATGTTGGACGCTGATATTTCTATTCATCAAACCTCAATTCGTGGAGATTGTAAAGGTATGATTTATTTTGATTATACCTATCGTTACATCATTGCAATGGATCAATCAGGTAACCGGCAATTTATTTGTGAATTACCTGATACATCCTATGGTCGGATAATGGGCGCAATTTCTTCAGATGCTTGTTTATATGTCGCAGGCAGATTTGAATTTTTTTGCATTAAATAAAGAAAAACAGAAGCTGTGGGGTGGATAAATAGTTTAGATTTAGTTTGCATTTTTAACTGCTATATAAAATGCTAGGAGTATTCAGTCAAGCAGAGAAAAAAAATTGATTCAACAATAAACTTGTTAATTCTAATTTTGTTGATAGTATCTTTAAACTCAAATCTTTTTGCTCGAAGCAGTTCACGATTTCTTGGTGAAATTATGTGTGAAGTAATAAATTTAGAATATGAAGATGAAAATTGGACTGTCACAGCTACCTGTCAATCAACTTACAGATGGTATTATATTAATGATGCTTGTTACCTCACCACAGGTTACACTTTTGCTTCTATTCAAGGAATGGGAAATAGTTATTGCTATATAGGTTTCAAATCACCACATGGTTCAGACGCACAACATGATTTAGCATGGGCAGAGTATGAGTTCACTTTTGAGATGCCTGATGGCTATTCAGACAAAATTATTGAATATTTCAAAGGATAGTAAAAAATGAAGCGAACAAAAATTATTATCTGGCTCACCCTGCTGTTCGCGGGGTATTCGGTTTCTGCATTTGCGGGAACGGTTGGCATCCTGATGGGGAGGGTTGTGGAAGATGGCACCAATAATCCACTGCCGGGAGCAAATATAATTTTGGTCGGCACTAAAATGGGCGCTGCCGCCGATAGCAAAGGTAATTTTATCATTTACAATGTACCAGCGGGATTTTACACAGTGAAGGTAACGATGATGGGTTATAGTAATCAAATCATCAAAAATGTGCAAATCATAGCCGATCACAAAACTGCCCTCAATGTCGAGATGCTGGAGGTCGCCATTGAAGGTGAAGAAGTCGTTGTCACCGCCGAGCGTCCGTTAATTCAACCGGATGTGACCAGCAGCATCCATTTTATCTCAAAGGACAGAATCAATCAATTGCCGGTAAATTCTTTTGCCGAAGTGATGGAGCTGCAACCGGGCGTTGCCAGCGGCGGTCATGTTCGCGGCGGCAGAGCCACTGAGGTGCTGTACTTAGTTGACGGTATTCCGGTGCAGGAAGCCATCAGCGGTGGTGCGGCAGCCAATTTGCCCAAGGGTGCGCTCGAGGAAATTACCCTGCAAACCGGCGGATTTAACGCCGAATACGGCAATGCTATGTCCGGAATTTTAAACATTACCACGCCCACCGGTGGCGCCAAACACAAAATCTGGCTGCGGGCTGAGGACGACCGCATTGGCGGCGAGGAATCCAATAAATGGCGCCAGTACGAGGCGTTCGCTTCCGGTCCGGTTTATAGAAACAATGTCAATTATTTTCTGTCTTCGAATCTCACCCTGTCCGATACCCGCTGGTGGCAGGACATGCGCCCGGTGTTCGGCTCCCCGATTAAAAAAGGCATTAACTTTGTTTCCAAACTCAACTTTGCCTTTACACCCAATATCCGGCTGATTTTGCAGGGGCTTTATTCCTGGTCAAGAGAATATCAATACGAGTACCGCTGGCGTTACAATCTGAGTGGGCTGCCGCCGATCAAAAAGCATTCTTACCGCTTGAGTGGGGTATTTACCCAGATGCTGACACCAAAGACTTTTTACACTATTTCTTTGAGCCGGTTTCGGGTGCAAGATCGGTTGGGACAGGGCGATCCTGAAAACATTGATCCGGATCAGATTTTTCAATACGATTTACCCTGGTATTATTTCATCACTGCCGGCGATATGCTCTACTGGCAGGATTCCCGACAGACCAATTATTATGGAAAATTCAACTTTACCAGCCAGGTTTTCGATGTTTGCGAGCTCAAGTTTGGCGCCGAAGGACAATATTATGATCTCGCCAATGAAATCGTTAAATATGAACCCAAAAAGACTTTCTGGGGCAGACCAATTGTCGACGAACCACCGTACAATTTTAGCAGTCAATACACCTACCATCCCTGGCAGGGTGCATTGTTTTTTCAAACAAAAATTGACAACAAAATATTTGTCACTAATTTCGGTTTGCGCTACGACATTTTTGATCCCCGAGCCCAGCGCCCGGTGATCGAATGGATTCCGGTAACCGGCGAAGATTTTGAGTCGCAGATTAAGGATTATGTTTCGGCTGAGCCAAAGACCCAACTCAGCCCACGAATCGGGATTTCTTTTCCGATTCGCGAGGATAATTTTTTCTATTTTAGCTTCGGCCATTTTTTCCAAATTCCGTTGTTCGATTATCTCTATACCGGCTTAAGCACCACCCATTTGAAAAAAGGGGTAAAGCTGCTTTATGGCAATCCGGATTTGAAACCAGAACATACCAAAGCCTATGAATTCTCGTATCAACATATTCTTTCCAGAAATGTGGTGGCGTCAGTGACTTATTTTAAAAAGGAAATTTTCGGTTTGGTTGATACCAAGACATTTCTGGCGTCGGACAGCAAAGCCGAAGATGACGGTTTTTCCCAGTTTGTCAATCTGCCGGCAGCCAATTCATCGGGTGTGGAGTTGACGTTGGAGAAAAGATACAGCCGGCTTTTTTCAGGTAAATTAAGCTACACTTATATGCACGCCAAAGGCTACAGCGGCAACGCGGAACAGGGGATGAATTATTTCATGTGGGGGTTTGATGTGCCCAATAAAGAGTATTACCTGAGCTGGGATCAGCGGCACACTATTGCGTCGGAGTTGTTTGTTGGCAAGCCAGGGAATTACGGGATTAATTTCATCTGGCGCTGGAATTCGCCGCGGCCATATACTTTTTATCCATCCCGAAATGCACTGGTGCCTGATCTGAACGTTAAAATTGAGCCTAACAACGCTCGCATGAAAAATGTAAGCTTGCTGGATTTGAAAATGCATTACGACTTTGAACTTCCCCATAACATCGGCGCCACGATTTATCTGGAATACCACAATCTGTTCGACAGAATGAACGTGTTGTGGATCGCTTCCGATGGCCGTGTCGGCGGTGAACTGGGCGATCCGTCAGCTTACGCTATCGGAAGGAGAGCGCGGCTGGGCTTGAAATTGGAGTTTGGTTGGAGAGATTGATTTCAGCAAGATCATAAAAATTGAGTCAAATTTATTCTATTACCAAATTTATCTTGAACTTTTTTGAAATCTATGGATATTATACCCATTAAGGGTTGAAATGTGACATCATTTTGTCATTGCGAGGAGCCCTTCGCCAGGCTCAGGATAAACTCCGCGACGAAACAACACCCATCCGCTGCTTGTCATTGCGAGGAGCCTTTCGCTAAGCTCAGGATAAACTCCGCGACGAAGCAACATCTACCCGCTGCTTGTCATTGCGAGGAGCGGAGCGACGAAGCAATCTTTTGATTTGATAGAGATTGCTTCGCCCCGATAAATCGGGACTCGCAATGACAGGGTTTTGTGGTTTGTTTACGCTGAAGCGGGATCGCAATGACAGGGTGTTGTGTGTTGTTAATGCTGAAGTTGCTCGAAATGACAAACCGAGAATGTCATTGCGAGAAATCTGTCAGCCGGCGGAGACGAAACAACACCCATCCGCTGCTTGTCATTGCGAGGAATCCCGCCACAGCGGGATGACGAAGCAATCTCTTTGTATTGAAGGGATTGCTTCACTTCGCTTGCAATTACTTTAATTTGGTAAGTTACAAAATAACCCTTAACGAGTATAATACTGAAAACACCGATAACGTCTGAAATATTTTTTAAAAAAAAGTCGTTCTAAAAATAAAATCGGGTTATTAAAATGGAAAAAAAATTAGTGATCCTCGTTTTACTGCTACTGACAGCGGATTTATTCGCCCAAAAAGAAGTCAGTCGAATCGGCACCTCTGGCGCACAATTTTTAAAACTGGGCGTCGGCGCCAGAGCCTGCGCACTGGGCGAATCCATGGTGGCTGTCAGAGGAGATGCCACTGGTTTGTTCTGGAATGTCGCTGCTATTGCTTCAATTGAAAAAAAATCGCTGGTCGTTTCCAGAAACGAATTGTATGTGAATCTCAATTACAATTTTCTGGGATTTGTGCTGCCGTTGAAACATGGTAGTGCTGTCGGTATCAATGTATTGTATCTCGATTCCGGCGACATGGAGGTGACCACGGTTGACCAACCGGAAGGTACCGGCGATTTTTTTAGCTGGCAATCATACAGCATCGGTGTGAGCTACGCCAGATTTCTCACCGACCGGTTGTCGCTGGGCGCGACGATCAAATACATTCGCGAAGGAACTTTCGGTGAAATCGCCAATGGGCTCGCCGTTGATCTGGGCGCGCTGCTGGATACCGGAATTTTAGGTTTTCGACTGGGTCTCAATATGAGCAACATCGGCGATGAAATGCGCTTTAGCAGTCCCAAAGCGCCGGGCTACAATGGCGACGATACCGGCTATGGCGGTATCATCCGGGAAAAATCGCTGTTGCAGACTCAATCCTACCCTCTGCCATTGACATTCCGGCTGGGACTTTCCACCGACCTGCTGGGCAAGCATTCCCAAATCATGCCAAACCAGAAAAATCGTCTCACACTGTCGATGAATGCTCACGATCCCAACGATTCCTTCTTGCGTGCCAATTTCGGTCTCGAATATGAGTGGAACTCGTTATTCGCGCTGCGTGCCGGATACCGGGGAATTGCCATCGAAGGCGATCCAATGGATGAGTACAGCACCGGAAGCTATAGCTTTGGCGTCGGCGTCAAATACGCCATCGACTTTTTGCGTTTTCAGTTGGATTATGCCTTCATGGATTACAAAGTATTGGGCAATGCGCATCATTTCAGTTTGGGGTTTGAGTTTTAATGTTGATGGAATGCTGATCATGTTAGGGCAGGACGCCCGAATGTACATCCCCGCCAACTGACCGGCGATTAGAAACGAAAAATTTAAATTACCGAAACTTCATGACCGCGAAAGGTTTCGATCAGCAACAATGATGATGCTAAAAATCGTGAAGGCGATGAGCCTGCACACAAAAAAAAAGCGCTTTCAAGCGTTTCAGAGCAGTTGGTTGGGGATTGCTGGCATAATGGGGTGGCGTCGTAAGAAAAATAGCTTTATAAATAAACAAAATGAAATTGCAGCGTAAACGAATTAATGATGAAAACTTGGAAACTCTGATTTACCGATGCGCTTTATCAACAAGATCATTTATCGTAATTACTTTAATTTCTTTTACTTTTTTCAAAGCATAATCGTTAGTTAAAAACGCATCACATTTATTATTTATCCCCGTAGCCAGTTGAATAGCATCAGGCATCTTTAAATCATAAATTGCTCTGATTGAGGCAGCCTTGCGAGCAACACTAACATCAAGCGGAATGATTTCTAAATTGGCATTATTCAATAAAATATCTAAATACTGTTTTTTCAGCTCGAAATTGGATTCCCTTTCAGGATGGACTAATACTTCAATAAGCGTAATTGTTGATGTGATGGATGAGATTTCGAGATTGTCAATTTTAGTAAAAATGGACTTGACAACGGGAAAGTACTGTTTATGCTTTTCTATATAATAGATCAAGGGACTGGTATCGATCATAACTTTGTGAAAGGAGATTTTATCGACCATCCCATTCACTCCGCAAATCATTCAGGTATTGTTGCGTATCAATTTTTTCCCAAATCTCTTTCCCGAGTCCTTCTAGTTCGACAAGTTTGTGCTTTTTCGTCATTTGAGTTTTTTGTATATCATTTTCTAATTTTGAAATAAGGGACATTTTATCTTTATCTGCTAATTTTGAAGCGTATTTATAAATGACCTCAATATCTATTTTTGACATTATGCTAACTCCAATATTGGTTCAGTTTTATTT
>DSAU01000247.1 GCA_011046315.1 bacterium | reverse complement strand
GAGATATTCGCGGTTAATTTTTGATTTTGTAGATCCCGATTAGTGCCGATGAATCTCCATCGGTCTCCAACTTGACGATAGATACCAAGCTTTTTCGGCAGTGTATCGCTCACCGGGAATTCAAGCTCTAAAGTTGCTTTTCCTTTTAGCAGCACATCAAACGGCTGGACGTCATAAACATAGCCTATCGCATCGTATTTGGGATCATTAACTGCCGGCAGGCGATTCATGCGGAGGAAAAGATTGTCATAGACCGTACGCGGCGCCAAACTAACCCGGCACTTACCATCCTGAGAAATAATTGTGCCACCGTCTTGTGGGGTAACCGTTTGAATGTCAAATTGATCCCGGTAAATCCTCGGCGACGAATGTCGGTCAGGAAAATTGATTTCAATAGTCAACACCCCGTCCTTTTGAGGGATGAACTGATAAACTGCAAAAAATGTGTTTAAATTAACACGAATCAATTCGACCTGCTGCGCTGACGCCCCTATCTGATGAATCCACAATTCCGGATCTGAAATGATCGGTTGTATTGCGTTGATTTCTATTCTGACGTAATCATGATAAAAATCTTTTTCAATAAACATGGTTGAATCGGGAATCAATTCTGTGGGACTTTCAACTGGAACAATAAAAAGCGGGTGTGAATCTTGCCCCCAATTATCAACTGTAGATAATTTGACAATATTGTTTTGATCGATCAGCTCCACATTTATTTGAACGTCAGCCTCAGGCTTCAACTTATTGAAAAGCGTATCCACGGAGACTTCCGCTTCGTTCCAGCTCCATCCACCATCTTCCGAGATTAAAACCTGGGCGTTGTTGATCATTTTACCATGATTGCTGCGCAGATTTCGGATAGTAACCATTTTTTCATTCGGGGTTTCCCATTCTGCGTTAACCATTATTTTTTCGGCTACCAGAAACTTTCCGGTCAGGGTGGTAACATTGCCCCAAAAATCAGCCAATTCGATGGAGTAGTTGTGCTCTCCGGGTCCCAAAACCTGTCCCAATATGGTACCATCTGCCAAAGACGGATCACACCGCAAAACGCCAACCTCATCCCCGGCTGGTCGATAGACCGGCAATTGGTTGTGCTTAGTTTTGTACAAATTTTGAAATGAACCGAAACCGCGCATCCTCAACCGATAATCCCGATCCATGTTTACAAAGTGGGTGTGAGCAAAAGAAATTCGATCATATTGTGATGAAAACTGTAATATTCCATCCACATAAAAATCGGCTTTATAAACAGCAAAGCGATGTTCCACGCCATCGGCTTTGTCGAAGCAATTTACCGCAAATCCAATGTTACCGGAAAGCAGCAGTGATTCCGAAATCTCATAAACGCCAGGTCGCTTAAATTTGGGAGCGATGATCAATGGAAGCACATCTGCGTTAATCCGTGAATTGGCATCGAGCGGAGAAATCGAAAGCGCAGTAACGCTCGGTGGTACATTATCCCGAATCTGATAACCGCGCAGAAAGGGATTGATCGGTCTGTTGTGGACGTCGCGAATCTCAAAATGGAGATGGGGGGCGCCGGTTCCGGTCGAACCGGTATAGCCGATGAGTTGTCCTTTGGTCACCGGAAATCGATCCGCTTTAAAATAGCGCGTCAATCGGTAAGCATTATTTCGCTGCTGTTGCTGTTTCACATAATCATTCAACTCATCGTTAAATCGGCTCAAATGGGCGTAAACCGCGGTTTCACCAGTGTCCAATTTCTGGTAAATCACCTTACCATAACCGAATGGAGAGACGCGAATTTGAGAAATGTAGCCATCGCGCACCGCAAACACTTTATATCCCTCCTGCCCCCAGGTTTTAACATCAATTCCGGCGTGAAAGTGAGCAGAACGGTATTCAGCGAACGAAGATGTCAAATAACGGCTGGCATCAGTGGGCCAGAGATAGTCCTGAGCATTCACCTGGGAACTAAAACCTTTAATAACAAAAAACAATACAACAATGACCCGAAAGAACTTCACTCCAGCCTCCTCTGTAAAATTTGATCGAAAATGATTGACATCTGTTTGGTCAGTGTCTTTCTATCATATTGGGTAATCGTCAACGGTTCTGCAAACGAGATCTGCCCGGTTTGGTATAATTGATAATAGCGAAAAACAGTTCGCTTGATGCCTTCGATATCATCGGGACGGCATACAGCGCCGCGATTCAAGCTACGAATCATACGGGCGATTTCCCCCCCGTTTGAAATCAACAGAATCGGTCTGCCGGACGCCAGATACTCGAAAACCTTGCTGGTGATCACCTCTTCATCCGAGGTTTTCAAAATTGTCAGCAACAGCAGGTGCGAGCGCATTAGTTGTTCAACCGACTGGCGATGCGGCAGGTAGCGAGTGGGTCGAATCAGCCACTCCAGTCCCAATTCCACTGCTAAAAAATTCAATCTGCTGAACAAATCAGTTCCAAAGAAGCGAATGTCAGTATCCGTTATACAATCCGGCTGCTCTTGAAAAAGATTGCTGACTGCCCGCAGAAAAGGTTCAGGATCACTCACCCGGCTGACAGAGCCGCAATGGGTGATGGTAAATTTCGAGTTTGGCGAAATTGTCGTCAACCCCGCAAAATCATCAGCGTCGTAACCATTTGTGATAACGACAAATTTGGATTGATCAGCCGTGTAACCCTGCTTTTGCTGCAAGCTTTGCCTCAGCCCATCACACATGGCGATCACGGCGTCAGAATATTTTAGGACAATTTTTTCCAGCAGGCGATTGGACCAAAAATGAAATTTTGTGGGACAGGGTTGACTCTCACCGCCGGTCCAGTCATCTCGAAAATCTGCCACCCAACCGACACCTGTCAACAACTTTAAAACCAATGCGCCAATATGCGCCGAGTGCGGGGGCGACGTTGAAAAAATGAGCTTGATTTTATTTTTGCGGATCAAGCGTATGGCAGCGGCGACGGCAAACGGCAGCCACAAAATTTTTGAATCCGGTATCAACAGCCAGCCAGAAATGATGCGGTTCAAAATTGAACTGAATCGGGAATGGCTATTTGAGTCCAAAGATGTAGACACGGATTGATGTTTGTTTTTCCGGATCCGAGCAAACACGCGAAGCGGGTCCAACGATTCGGTGCGAATGATTTGGCGGCACTCGACATCTGAATTCAACGTCTCATCAAGCGCGTAATAGCTGACGTTTTTGACGGTCAGGACGATTGGCGTCCATCCATGTTGCGGTAGATATTTCACAAATTTTGCTGACCGCTGCGTCCCCCCCATTCCCATGGGAGGAAAATAATAGCAAATAAATAAAACTTTTTTCATTGAACCTGTAACTATACTAATTCTACCCGACTTTGATCCCCCACAAAGAAGCGGTGTGTTTTTGGCTTTTCTTCGGATCTGACGATCTCGGCGTCAGTTCCTAACAGGCTGCTCTCAATTCGAATCCCGATATCGAGAACCTGACAATTTTTGAGTAAAATGGAAAATTCGATTTCACTGTTTCTGATCAGACAGTTCTCAGCGATCGACGTAAACGGACCGATATAACTATTTTCAATGATCGAATCTGCGCCAATAATCACCGGTCCGCGGACTGTGCTGTTAATAATTTTGGCGCCTTTTTCAATGGTCACATTACCCGCGATATACGATTTACCGTTGATTTCGCCCTTAATTTGGGGTACCAGATGTTCCAGCACTAACCGATTGGCTTCGAGCAGATCAAACGGTTTGCCGGTATCTTTCCACCAGCCGGTAATTTCCGAAAAGCCGACCTGATAGTTATGCTCGAGCAAATATTGGTGGGCATCGGAAATTTCCAACTCACCGCGCTGGCTGGGTTTGATATTGTTAACCGCTTCAAAAATGTGATGATCATAAATATAAATTCCGGCGACGGCAAAATGACTTTTGGGTTTTGCCGGTTTTTCCTCCACCCGAACGATTCTGTTGTTATCGATTTCGGGGACGCCAAATCGCTCCGGATCTTTGACCTTTGCCAGTGTTAAGTGGCAGTTGCTTCCGTCCTTTTCAAATTCGTCAATAAATCGCTTCACACCGCCGACAACCATGTTGTCGCCCAGATAAAAAATGAACGGTTCTTTGCCGATAAAATCTTCGGAAATTTTGACCACATGCGCCAATCCCAATGGCGCTTCCTGTGGGATATAACTGATCCGAACGCCCCAGCGACTGCCGTCGCCGATCGCGTTTTGAACTTCATCACAATCGGCATTAGTTACAATGCCGATCTCTTTAACTCCGGCGTCAATCACGGTTTCAATCGCATAATGCAGAATCGGTTTATTAGCAATTGGAATCAAATGTTTGTTCTGGGTGTGTGTCAGGGGCCTTAATCGCGTTCCTTTTCCACCACTGGTAATCAATGCTTTCATGCGAGCGGTCCTTCTTGTTTGTGAATAATATTTTTAGTGGAATTAAATCCGCTGTCATTTAACAGGTCAACTTTGGTTCGCTGCTTTAAACATACAATTAAATTATAACAATCCTTAACGAGAAATGCAATAACAAACTATTCAGAAAAAGAAAAAAAGTTAAAAACAATGTCTAATAAAGCAGCTGGCTAATCGCGGAACCAACTTTCGGGCAGACTAAAGCCCTGCATCTTGAGTCGTTCCTGTTCCGCTTTGATGAAACCTGCAATTACATTTCCTTTAATTGCAAAAGTTAGACCATAATTGATCATTTTCAATTCTTTGGTATATATCTGATCAGTGTACGGAATCTCGCGATAGTGTTCAAGTTCAGGTGTCTTTTCGTCCGGCGTTAGCACCATTTGGCCGTCATACGCCATCGCGTTTGCCATACCCGCCAGAAAATAATCGGCGCTGTTGGGCTCAAAGGCAAGAACCAGCCCTCCGGAAAATCCGCGATTGAACGGCGCTGAAATCAGATACCGATTTCGGTAAGGAGAGGGGCTACTCAAACCTTTAGCAATGTACAAAAATCCCTTGGGGTAACCGATCATAAAAACCTCCTGTCCGAAACGCAATTCGGGCCGCCTTCGCAGTGATAATTTAAAGGGAAGCTCAAGCAATGGATTGTTTGGCGCTTTGGTTTCGATCAAAGCTATGTCATTGATTTTGTCGAAAGCCAGCACTCGTCCCAGACTGCGGGTGGCATCCTTGTGTGAAACAAATATCCGCTGATCGTACTTGATCGACATTATCTGCAAATGATCAGTTTTATTGCCGAGTGAATCCCGGTGATAAACCCGAACCGTGTCTTCAAAATCAAAAATGTGATGACAACTGAGCAGCAATTCTTTAGTTGTACTCTGAAAGATAACCAGAGCCGTGCCCGAAACCGAATTGGTGGTCATTTGTTTTTGCAGCAGCAATTCTTTCAGTTCAGCCTTGGGATTGGACGGAGGCGGCATCGAATAATAAAAATTTTCGTAATACGCCGAACAAATCACCTTCAGGATAGATCGTTGAATCTCCTCAAAACTTTTCAATCGCTTGTTCTCAATGTCGTCACCTGTCCTCTCAAAAACCGATGGTTTCTGAGAGCAGCCCATGATGCTCATTAACGCTAAAAAAATGAACAAAATAATTTCACGTGTTTTCACAGCATCCTCCATCGTTAAAAAAACTGAGGATATTTTTTTATGTTAAAACCGAATTGTTTCAATTTAAACGCTGAATCTCAAAGACGGAGCTGAACATAGCGATTGCCCTGATATGAGGCAAAAAATATAAACGCGATAGGGAAAATAATAAAAATAGTTGACATTTACACAATGGCTCAACTCAATCCTAACAATAAATTTGATGCCTAAATTTCAAATGAAAATTTTTATGTTGACCTCAAACTCTTTCCGATTTTTATTGGCGAAAAATCATCCGCATACAGTTTTGAACACACGAAGAAAATTTCGGTAACAGATATTGGCGATGGTATCTTCAGAAAAACGCCGCTGGCGAAGCTGATGTTTGAGCAAATTAAATCCATCACAAGATTCCATGCCGCGGGGCATCACCGGAACGCCGTCAAAGTCAGAACCGAAGCCAACGTATTGTTCACCGACCAATTTTCTGATATAATCGATATGATCGATGATCCGTTCTGATGACAGGGTATTATTCGCCATTCTTTGATTGGCTTGATCACGATAGGAGGCGAAAGCGGCTGCAATCTGCTCCAAATTTGCTCCTGCTTGCTGTTCCATTTGATCGAATCTGGTGAGAAGATCGCCACAGTGATTGATGAAAAAGCGATAATAATCAAAATCCAAAAACCCGGGGAAAAAATTGATCCCAATCATTCCGCCGCTTTGTGCAACCGCTTCAATTTGGTTGTCGGTCAAATTACGTGAAACATCGCACAGGGCTGCTGCGCAGGAATGTGATGCGATGACTGGCTGCTCACTCAGCGCCATGATTTTTTCCGCCGTCTGCGAATGAGCGTGTGAAATGTCGATTATCATTCCCAGTCGGTTCAACCGGCGAACGACCGACTCCCCGAACGCAGTCAGACCATCGAAGGCTGGTGAAGCGTCATTGCAGGAAATCGCCCAGTCGCTGCTGGCAGAATGAACGATTGTTAAACAGCGGACGCCCTCCTCATAAAATCGTTGTAAATTATCCGGGTTATTTTCTATCGCCATGCCGTTTTCAATGGCGAGTATCGCGGCGGTGCGCTTCGATGCTATTGCAGCTTTAATGTCACTGGATCGTGTGCAAATTTGAATGCGCTCACCATACTGATCCACCTCGCGTTTAAAGGTGCGAATCATGTCCAGGGTTAAATTAAAACGCTGGTGTTGCGGTACATTGGGCGATAAATAACAGGCAAAAACTTGAATCCCAATATTCCCCTGCAGCATACAACCCAAATTCACCTCCAACGACGGATCCGTTATTTTTTTTCCGATGAAAACTTTGAAAGCAGTATCACAATGCAAATCACATACAGGGATGTCCAAATTTTTTCCCTTTCTCGAACGAAAAATTTTTCAGATTTAATATCATAAAATAGAAATTAATAATATGAATGTCAAGATTTGTTTTCAAATAATTGCAGTATATTACATGCAGGTGAAATACTGATGTCATCGCTTGATGAGCTGATTATTTGGCAGAT
>DSAU01000554.1 GCA_011046315.1 bacterium | reverse complement strand
TTTTTAGCTGATTGAATTAGCTCAGCTTAAACCCAATTGCTTTCTCGCCCAATCGATATATTTTTGTTGTTTCTGTTGAGGATTAGCTCGCTGATCTTTTAACTCGAAATCATCTAACAGCGCTTTAACCATTTCCCTGCCATCGGGGTCTTTTATGGCTTTGGTAGGTGTTATGTTTCCAAGCGCAGGAATTTTTTTATGCAGCCATAGTTTCCATTCTTCTTGTATTTGATTGTCTAATATTTCTTGCAGTTCTGGTGACAGCGGTTCATTTTCAGCAGCGAAGTCCGATTCTCGTTTACTCTCTTTTTCAGCCATTTTCATCAACGATTCTGCCGATTGTATTTTGGTTCGTTTGTAGACAGCTTCGCCTTTCAATAACGTTTCGATCTTCTTTTTAATGGTGTTGGCGCGTTTTTCAGAATTCACACTTATCTTCAGTTGATTCTTTTTAATTTCAAGATGGCCGAGTACTGTATTTTTCCAGTTTTTATGCTGGCGATTTCCCAGCTTAAGCCACGGAAATTCAATTTTTGTTAAGCTGCCTTTTTTGTCAAATTTAGCGTCTGCAAGCAATTCATCTTCTTCAGTGCCAACAGCCAGAACTTTCAACTTATCGAAAACATTTTGCGGGGAATCGATTTCATAATAAATATCATGAAGCATCAGTGGATCGCCATCAGTGTTCGCTAATTTCGGAGGTGTGAACATTTTTTCATGAATTGACAAATAAAGCGAACGAATTGTGTCCTCGAATAATAATAGATCATCGCTTTCCACCGAACCTTCATGTTCTCGAATTATTTTTCGAAGCTCAATAATATTCGTTATATAGGCAGGGGGTATTATAACAGGTGCAGTACCGATTGCCATCCCCACATTTTCATATTGAATAACCTGACTGAATAGCACGCATCCTTTGGGAACGTTTTGAGAGCCGGACTTTTCGATGACGTCAAGTTCAGTTTCGGTTAACAGGTCTTTCAATCTAAATCCACGGCCTGGATCGCAATCAATGACCTGATAAAAAGTGTATGGTTGATTGACCGTTAACTCGATAAATTGGCGCTCCATTGCAGAGAGTTCGTGATAATGCTCTGATAAAAAGCATTCGGCAATGGTCATGTAATCCCAGTCTTCCCCTTCGCTTATATCGTCATCGTCAGGTCCCAGAAGCCAGCTATATAATGCCCATGGCATGAACAATTGGTTTTCATAGGAGTCTTCACTATATTCTTTGTCGAAATCCAGGATATACTCCTCCCAGGCATCTTGAATAAAGGTTGACCCAAAACGTTCAAACGCATACTTTGTTAATCTGGTAGCAAACTTATCAGATGTTTGTCTCAACTTGCGCCAAACAAATTCTTTTGCATCATGATGCTGTTCTTTTGGCAGGCAACAAAGTTTATATTTTTTCCCGCTGCCGCAGGGACACGGAGCATTTCTGCCAATGGTTTTCATAAGTTCACCTTTAAAATAATTTTCATTAATTCAGATTAAATTGTAGGTGTTTGACAGCCAGGCAAAATTCAACCACTCAAACAATCCGCAGTTCGACGATTGGCTGTTATGCTAACGCCCGCAATGAGCGGCTGGCCTGAAGCGCAGCGGAAGGCCAGTCCGGCTCGATTGCGTTGTTATGTGCTTCATGTCACAACTCGCTTTCGTCAATTCCAGCAACCTTCATGAGGTGCTTTAGCAAGCCGATCTTTAGCGGGCTACTTCCATGTATCGGTACAGAAATCCGAGCCGGGTTTCCAGCTTTGGCCTAGATGTGATGACTTCCCTTGGTTCTTCGCAATTCCCAGCCTTTCTTCTCCGGCAACTTTGCGAAGTCCTTCCCTGAAATGGCTTTCACACCGCGATCTCCAGGACTTTATCCTTTTCTGTTACCGTGACGTCTTTTAAGTCCACGGACAAGCAACCCTCGACAGCCTCATAGATGTTTCCGAGGAGTTCATCGAATGTCTCGCCCTGTGTGGCGCAGCCTGGAATAGAGGGGACTTCGGCCCAGTAGCCTCCTTCTTCCGCCTCATGAACGATTACTTTGAGCTTCATAAAATCACCTCACTCATTTTTTCAAAAAGCACATAACAAATATTAGCTGGCTGTATGTTACAAAAAATATTTTGAAAATACAAGGATTATTTGAGAGATGATAAGATTTTTAAATAGAGCCACCTAATCAGTCCGGACACCGTTGAAATGAAATATCTTGCTGATCTCGTGTGCGACACCCTGGAGATCACTATTTCAATGTTTTCGGACAGCATCTTTATCTTGCGGAAGAGCAATGATAAGTCTGATTTTGCATTTTATGCTAACTACAGGCGTTTTGCCAGCTCATCTGAATTCCTGTTAGTCTATGATGTCGATCAAAATTATGAAGGCTATTGGAAAGCGCAGGATAATAATGTTTATTACATTCGATTTGTTCCCAAAATTATGGAACATGATCGACCCACCCTTTTCAGGAAACATTATATTACAGATTTTAATTTGTATTGTTGCAGTATTGGTTTCGTTGATGTGGATAAAAATGGTTTAGAGGAAATCTATATTGTCGACACTGAAAAACATAATTTGCTGCTGTCCCCCAAAAAAGTTGGAGCAGCAACTTCAGCAGCAGAAAATTTATTCATCGATCGAGCTGAACAGTTTAATATTCAAGCTTCGGTGAGGACGAGGGATCAAAAAATGATCTTTGATCACGGAATTTCATTCGCTGATGTTGACAATGACGGCGATGAAGATGGATACCTTACTTCGCTGCATCATTCTAATCTATATTTTGAGAATATCAGCGGAAAGATATTCCATGAAAAGTCAAAGCAAGCCGGCATCAGCGGCGGAGAATATCGCTCAATCGTTGGAGTCTGGGCTGATGTGAATAATGATGGGTTGGTTGACCTGTTTGTAGCCAACGAAGACACCACCAATATGTTGTTCTTAAATAAGGGTGGCAACAATTTTGTAGATGTCACTGCTGAAAGCGGGCTTCTCAGTGATGAGCGAGGCAACGGGGCTTATTTTGGCGATCTTGATCTGGATGGCGACCTTGATCTGGTGGTAACATTTCACAATTACCAGCCGCGAATTTATCGCAACGATACTGATCCTGCTTTCCCCTGGCAGGTTCGTTTTAGCGACGTGACCGACGACTGGCTTAATTGCGATGTTGATAGCAACGCTAAAAACACCGGATGTTTCCTGGCCGATTATGATAATGATGGCGATCTTGATTTATTCATCTGTTACCAAATTTTTTCCAATCGACTGTTTCAGAATGATGGCACCGGGCGTTTCCGAGATGTGACCCAACAAGCCGGATTGATCGATTCGAATCTTACCTGTGCGGCGATATTTTTTGATGCAGATAATGACGGCGATCTTGACCTGTATGTTGCCAATCGTGAGCAGGATGTTTTCTACGAAAACCTCGGCAATGGAACATTTCGAGTCAACAGCCATTATTTTGGAAGCTTTGGCTATTCTAATTCTACCAATGTCTCCTTTGCAGACATTGATAATGATGGCGACATCGATTGTTTTGTCTCTGGCGGCAGAGGTCCTGTCATTTATTTTGAAAACCGATTGGATAATTTAAATTTCATCAAAATAAAACCTGTCGGAGTAAAAAGCAACCGAAGCGCAATTGGCGCCAAAACTTTGCTTTACCGCGCCGGTCATCTCGATGAAAAAGAACATCTTCTGGGGTTGCGCGAAGTTTCCAGTGGAAATGGTTTGGGCGGCATGCCCTCTCGTAGCATTACGGCGCTGATGTCAATAAAAAATATGATCTGCGCATTATTTTTCCCTCAGGAATAAACAGGCTGTTTCGTGAGATATCTCCGGGTAAAAGCTTGACCGTGTATGAAATTACCGGTTTCAGCAGGACAGTGATCAGAACGGGTCAGTTTGTCAACCATTTCTTTCGCAACCGCGACCGGCAACTGGATATGGCTATCGCTGCAATGATGGCGGCGTTGATTTTGCTGACAGGCATACTTCTCATCATTATATTTTCAGGTCGATCTGGTCGCTTTATTGAAATTTTCAATCAATCGCTTTGTCCGGAAAAATAATTGCCAGATTGAATTCAATACCAGTACATCGCATAAAGAGTTATTGGTTTCTGGACAGGCGGCTGCCCTGGGTTCGATTTTCGAAAATTTATTTGCTAATGGTTGTGAGGCAATGAGCGAGAAAGAAGTGAAGAAGCTAACCGTGAATCTCTCTCTGGAGCACAAAAATGTGATCGTAAGATTCAGTGATAAAGGCACAGGCATAGCGTCGACAAAATGGGAGCAGATATTTCAACCCAATTTTACCAGCAAGCCAGATGGAAAAGGCGGATTCGGATTGTATTTTGCCCGCCAGACCATTGAAAAATTCCGCGGTACCATCACAGTGGAAAAAAGCAGTTTGAACAGGGGAACCACCTTTTTATTGAAATTTCCGGTTATTACGGATTAAGCTCTATTCGATTAGTAGCATCTTAGTTACTGTGGAACAAGGAGTGCATCGCCTTTATGCGATGTTTTGCGGCGCATAAAGGCGCCGCACTCCAATTTAGAACCCTTCGAATGTGAAAACCACCTGTAACGGAGATGTTACTTCGATTACCAAATTGAGCTTGCATTTTTTGCAAAAACGTTTTGTAATAGTTCACCTGTATCAAATGTCGAAATTAATTATGCTGCTAACTAACTTTGAAACCTTATTTTTGTCCTATTACCTTAGTAGAATAATGATCGCCCACAAATTTTAACCTTATTAACTTATTTTTCTTGTCAATAAGGTAATAAGGTTGGTGCCTTTGTAGATTTAGCTTGATACTAAGGTTCTAAAAACAAAAATAAGGTTATTCGATAACAAATATGCAGATCACAACTGTCTGTTTTTCGATGGAGGTGAACTGTTACAACGTTTTTAAATAATCACTGAAAACGCCGAATTCTGCTGAGATATTTTTCATTTTCAAAATGGCATTTTCAGTGAGGCTCGATGTTCTTCGGTGTCTAATTTTACGGTTTCGCCACGTAACTCTATTCAGGGAGAAATATCCATGCGCAAGCTGAATGCTCTATTGGTGGATGATGATCTAAGCTTTTGCCAGACTTTTCAAAACTTGTCGCAGCAGTTTTTTAAGCTGAAATATGTCAATTCCGGAAAAGACGCGCTGGCAGAATTGAAGACATCTGTCCCGGATGTTGTGTTTCTGGATTATCGATTGGGTCGGGGAATGGACGGTTTACAGGTGTTGAAGAGGATAAAACAGCTCCATCAAGACCTGCCGGTGATCATGATCACCCATTTTGCAGATGTTGAGACAGCCGTCGAGGCAATGAAGCTGGGCGCGTTTCATTATACGTCAAAATCACCCAATATCGAGGCGCTGAAATTAATCATCGAGCGACAGCTCGAACAACTAAAATGGAAACAAATTTATGAGCAGGAAAAACTTGAACGTGAGCAGCCGTGCGTGGCTGAAAGCCCGTCGATGCAAGGGATAATGAAACAGATCCACACCATTGCCCGAACCGATTCCACCGTATTGATCGAAGGCGAATGCGGCGTGGGCAAGGAAGTTTGCGCCCGGCAAATCCATCTGTTCAGCCCAAGAAAAGATAATCCGTTTGTCGCCGTCAACTGCAGCACCCTTTCGCCACAGCTTTTTGAAAGTGAATTTTTCGGACATGAAAAGGGGGCTTTTACCGGAGCCCACATCCAGAAAAAGGGGAAACTGGAGATCGCTGATTCGGGTACTATTTTTCTAGATGAAATCGGCGACCTGCCATTAGAATCACAGGCGAAAATCTTGCGCGCGGTTGAGGAAAAGCAGTTCGAGCGATTGGGCGGAACTGAAACCATAAAAATTGATGTGCGGATTAAGGCTGCTTCCAATAAAGATCTAAAAAAGCTGACCCGCCAAAAATTATTTCGCGAGGACCTCTATTATCGATTGAGCGTGATTTCGCTTTGCATACCGCCGTTGCGGGAGCGACGCCAGGACATCCCGCCACTGCTGCGATTGTTTTTGCGGCGATTTTCCGATGAAATGCGGCGTCTGTTGCCATAGCTTGAACCAGCGGCTGTCGAAAAAATTCAACGCTACGACTGGCCCGGCAATGTGCGGGAATTGAAAAATTTCATCGAACGGTTGGTGGTTTTTCATCAATCCAATGACCCGATTTCAGCGAACGATATTCGGTTGGATGAACCGCCGACAGCGCTGGCTTACCCGCTGCACCTGTTCAGCCTGCCCTATGAACAAGCCAAAGGCTGGCTGATGAACGATTTTAAAAAAATCTAATTCCAGCAAGCGCTCGATCGAAACAACGGCAACATATCCGCCGCTGCCGCCGAATTGAACATTAACCGATCCGTCTTTCACAAAATGCTCAAAGAACTCCACATAGATTGACGCTAAAAATGACAGTGCAAAGGCGGGTTTGTTAGCGCTTGCTTCACCGGATGTTAGCCCAAACAATCAGGCGCCATCCGTGCATCTATCCATTGTTCAAATTTCAAATCCGCAACTTTCCGCCATTGATGGTTCGACCTCAAGATGTCGCCAAAATGCGCCACAACTGACGCATCAATGCGACAAAAATGGGCAGCAAAAGTAAATGCCATTCTTTTCAGAACTTAATTAACAATAAGTTAACTCCACAATAAACATAATTAAAAACTGGTACAATAATTGTAAAAATATTGCGCAAATAAAACATGGTTGTTTTTGGATAAATATATTCAAAAAATCAACAGCTAAATGAAAAAAGTACTATTACTGGGAGCGGGTCCGGATATAGTCGGAGACCTGCAGGCAAACTATGCACGCCATTGTGAGATTTTATCGACCGATAATACTGAAACCGCTTACCTGCTGCTCAAAACCGGCGCCATCGAATTACTGCTGATCCAATTGCCCGAAAATAATCACCCAAATTATGAAAATCTCAAAAAATTTCTCAAAAAAATTAAACGCCGCAAATTCAAATCCCTGACCCGAATTTTAATCGCATCCAAAGGAGGTGATAACCAGATCGAACCGTTGCTGAAACTGGGCGTCTCGGCGGTAGTGGTGGATGTGGG
>DSAU01000222.1 GCA_011046315.1 bacterium | reverse complement strand
GGATGAACAGGGAGAAATTAAATTCACACAAAAGATTAAACAGTTTTTTGATTCGCTGTTAGGCGATAATGGCGACGCTGACATACCGGAAGATGAGCTGGAAAATCAGCGAATTTTTAAAATTGTGGAGATAATAAGAAACAGCATCAGTATTGAACCGATCCGTAACACCGATATGATCAATATCAGTATGACAGCGTTAACCCCTGCCGAAGCCGCCTATCTGACGAATACCATTGCCACTGTTTACCAGGAGCAAAATCAACAGGAAAGCCGTGAAGAGGTGAGAAGAGTCAAGGATTTTTTAGAAGATCAACTGGATATTTTTCAGCAGCAGCTGGCAAAATCAGAACAGCAATTGAAAGAGTACAAAGAGCGGGAGCGGTTTGTGGCGCTGCCCCGGGAAATAGAAGAGATGGTTACCAAGTTAGCTGAGTTTGAGTCTATGTATCATGCTGCGCAACTGGAACTAAATTCCAACAAAGAGCGACTGGCTTACATCGATGAACAACTTGATAAAAACAGACAAAATATCAATATGGAAAATGTGCTCAGCGCCCCTTTTTTGAAAGAGTTAAGCCAACAGATGGCGGAAATGGAAACCGAGCGCGCCAAATATATTGCTCTTTTGATGGATGAAGGGGTTTACGATCCCAATAAACCGGATCATAATTTGCGAAAATATGAAGAGCGAGCCAGAGTGTTGTCGGAAAGGTACAAATCCGAAGTCAGCCAGTTGGTTGCCTCGGAAACATTGGATCCGGTTTGGCTGTCCGAATCATTTCTACAGCGAAAGCTCGAGGTAGAAGCTGTGATACAATCACTGCTGCCCAAAGTCAAGGCGTTGAAAGCCATCGTCGACGATTTTAATACCCAGCTCGAAAAAATTCCGGAACGGGCATTGAAGCTGGCGCGACTGGAGCGCTCTGCCATGCTCGATGAAAAAATAACCCTGATGATGAAAGAGAAATACGAGGAGGCCAGAATCTCCGAAGTCGGGCAATTGGGCAACATCCGCATTGTTGATCCGGCGCAACCCAATTACGTGCCCATCCGTCCAAAGAAAAAATTAAATATGATGTTGGGCGTTATTGTCGGACTGGGATTGGGAATCGGTATCAGCTTTTTAATTGATTATTTTGATAATTCCATCCGCTCAGTGCAGGACATCGAACGGCTGGGAATGACGCTGCTGGGTTCGATACCGGTCATTGAATTGGACGAAGCCGTTATGAAGGGCGGAAAAAACGGAAATCACAAATTCAAGCGATCGATGAATGTTGAGGAGAACAGAATCGTTGCCAGCAGGTTAATTACCCAGTTTGCTCCCAAATCACCGATATCTGAAGCCTATCGCAGTTTGCGCACCAGCATTCAATACTCGATCACTGACAACCCTATTAAGTCGATTGTGTTAACCTCGGCGGGGCCTAAAGAGGGCAAGTCCACTACAGTGATAAATCTGGCGATCAGCATAGCACACATGGGGACAAAGGTGTTGCTGGTGGACACGGATTTGCGCCGCCCGGTGATCCATTCGATTTTTAATTTGGACAAGTCGCGCGGGATTTCCAATTATCTGGTGGGCAGAGTGACATTGGATGAAGTTGTTTCCGAAACAGAAATAGACAATTTGTACGTTTTGCCCAGCGGAACGCTGCCGCCAAATCCTTCGGAATTGCTTGGCTCGAAGGCGATGAAGAATTGCATCGACGAGCTAAAGACAAAATTCGATCTGTTGCTGTTTGATAGCCCGCCGATTATGGCGGTCACCGACGCGGTGGTTTTGAGCTCGGAAGTCGATGCCGTGATTATGGTGATCAAGGATGGACAGACCAACCGTGATGCAGCGTTGCGATGTTATGATATTCTGAAAAAAGCACCGAACCGCTTACTGGGGGTGGTTTTAAATGGGATTCAAGTAAATGGATTTTACGGATATTATTACTATTATTATCAGTACAATTACTACCAAAAGGAAAAAACCCCGAAAAGAAAGTATTTCAAGAAGAAGAATGTCCATTATTAATTTTTGTGTGAAACACAGGGAAGGTGTTGTTTTGTTGAAATGGGAATTATTATAAGCGGAATTTTAATAATTCAAGGGATGTTTTTAGATATCGGTTGTTAGCTGGAAAAATATAAACCTTATCTTCAAAGCGACAAGTGTGGTTGTTATATTTTAGTAATTTTGATTATTCAGCATGAATTTGATTAAATAATTATTGACTTTATCAAAAAAAATATTTAGATTTGAAACAGACCTGATTTAAGATAACACTTAAATAATCCAATGTTATCTTTCATCATCCCGCTTTATTTGTACCACAATTGCGGACTTCGCGAAGCGAGATGAACAATTCAGGTCTGTAAAATAAAATAGTAGCATTATTCACAACCAGCAGGTGGTAGATGATGAAAGCAGCAAATGAAAGTTTTCCGCGCAACACATTGCGTCAAGCGGAAATGGCGTTGAAGGGGTGGAAGGAATCCAAAGGTGATTTGGATGTTCCTAAAATGAACATCAAGCAGTTTGAGGAGAAGATCGCTCATGCGACTGAAAAAGTCGAATTGGCGGAGCGACTTAAGCTCGAAAGAACTGAAGCCGTTAAAAGCCGAAACGAAAGTTTGAAGGTTGTTTGGGACCTCACCAAGAGGGTTCGCAATGCAGCCAAAGCGACTTATGGCGACGGTTCAGCCAAAATTGAAAAATTCGGTGGCAAGGCGTCGCGAAAACGCAGCCGAAAGAGCGAGGACTATTAAAGTTAATCTTTTGTTCTGTACTCGAGTTGTTCCCGAAAAATGAAACTATTTTTGCAATTGAAAAAACATAAATGAAAGCTCAAACTATGGTGGTGGTTTGGGCTTTTAGTTTGTATTGCGAACAGATTTTTTCCCCAAATTGCTAAACAATAAAAATACTTTTGGAAGAAGGTGGTTTATATAAGGCGACATTTTTTTCCAAAAAAGCAAATAAACATAACTAAATTTGCTTCCAGAAAAAGAATCTTGATCCTCAATATTTCCTGTATCGGAGCCTCATAATCATTTTCTCAAAAACCTAACAGTTATGTTTTTGATAATTAGCTGCTAACGATGGTATAGTTGTTGCTGATATTAGGAAGTTAGAGCAGTTAATCTTAAATAAAGCTAATATTAAGATTTCGTTAAATAGATTCCACAATGTTTAGACTTGTTTTTAAACGAAATAATGATTGTTCATTTAAAATGAATTGGTACTAATGAATGAAGCTCGCGGAAGTTAAGTAATCGATTAAAGATACGAAGAAAAGCATTCAGTTATTAAGCTCATTACTTTGGTTCCGTATTTTTTTTTGAAGCAAACCTGTATTGCCGAGATGATGCTGATCTTAGATGAATAAAAAAGTGTTTTAAAATGCCGTCCTTGCGATATAAAAGTTAACAGCAATTGGAAAGCTATCCATTACGAAAATAATTAGATAACATGAAATAGATCATGTAATTAAATGAAAATTGTAAAAAATATGCCGCTTTTTTGTTTCTAATTGAAACATTGTTTCATTGTAATATAATTACCAAAATTTTCATAAATAAAAGACTGAGAACAAGTTCAATAATATTTTTATTTATATGACAAGTAGAAAACATTTGAGTAGCTTTAATTTTTCTATATGGGTATGGGTATGGCGAGCGGTC
This sequence comes from bacterium, assembly GCA_011046315.1. Taxonomy (GTDB): domain Bacteria; phylum Zhuqueibacterota; class Zhuqueibacteria; order Thermofontimicrobiales; family Thermofontimicrobiaceae; genus Kaytiofontadaptatus. Next base: position 3,677 of record DSAU01000222.1, on the reverse strand, counting down.
GTTATAGTGATTTTCTATGATAACAGTGGTAGCTGAATTTTTGCTGGCCATTGGAATTTTTTAAAAATGGCAACTTAATTCCTCAAAAAATTTGCAGCAATAAACCTGTTGATTTTTATAATATTTGGTTAATGGATTTAATCCGAAAGTGGGATAGTGGCGTCTTTTGTTATATTCTTTAGCGGGAATTCACTATGCAGCTTAAAAAGCAAAACAACGAGCTGTAAATACAAGGGGCAAATCAAAAATAGGAGAGAGTATAATTGAAACAGCGGTTATCATCCGGCGCCAAAATACTTCACCCTCCAAAAATATCATCAAATAAAGATAAAAAAAATGAACACGTTTTGAATGGCATTGATAGCCCGGTAACAGAAAGATTCAGAAGAAGTGAATCGCAGGCTACTGGGTTAGGCTATCGCAGACGTAGTTTGTTTTTTATTGAATTGGCCATTATTGTCGGTTCATTTTTTTTAACAAATTATTTTAAGCAAGGTACGTTTTCATTAGAGCCAGCCAATTTTAATTTGTTCTTATTATTTGTTACCACATGTTTATTGGCTTCAGGATTTTTTAAAAAATTCCAATATGGCTACTACAAAAATTTCAGAGCTGGGTTTTTGCTTATTGTTAAGTCCTGTGTGGCTGCTCTTTTCCTGATAACCATTGTGCTGGTCATGATTGGTAACTACTCTTTTTCCCGCACACAAATGTTCGGCACCTGGCTGATTTATCTGATGGCTGAACTTAGCGTTTTTTTAATATATTATTTGACTGTCGGGAAAAAGATTACCAGCAAACAACAAGCGCCGAGCAAAGAGATTTACAGGGCTGGCAAGCTTTCCTTTGCAATAATAGCTTTTGATTTTATTGTCATCACCTCTTCTTTTATTATTATGAATTATTTTAAGCGTGGAACCATTGAAATAAGTGAAAACTATGAATCATTGATTATAATTTTTTATGGATTGTGGTTTGGTAGCGGCATATTTACCGGCAAATTTGAAATTATGAGTTATCGTAATATTTATTATGCACTTTCTCCTTTTTTAAAGGCATTCTTGATCATGGTCTCGATGATGTCGGTATTAATTTATGCTTTTAATTTGTTTTATTTATCCTATTTTCAGGGTTTTGGCAGCTTAATACTCTTGATTATCATAGAATTGATATTTTATTCATTTTATCATTTATATTTTTTAGATAAGAAGAAAGTTAGAGGCGTAAAGTCCAATTCGGAAGATGAGCCTATTATTGAGCAGAAAGGGATACCAGTTGAGCTTTTAAAAGCTAAATTTGGAAATGATAGTTGCCTCAACCCGGCAAAAGAGAAATTAGAGAACCATTATTTCAACAATCGTCGGACACTGTTTAATTTCATTGCAAAATATATCAATTTAAACTTAATTGATGAGACCGATGCAATTGTTTTGGATACTAAAGCTGAGTTTGACAAGAGAACATTTGCAGATCAATCTTATTACCTATTTATCAATTTCAATAAAATAAATGACATGCGACATATCAATCAATATTTTATTGAAGTAAATGCTGGATTAAATAGTGGCGGTTACTTTGTCGGACATGCACACACGATAGAGACACATAAAGAATGGTTTTATGCAAAATTTCCTTTTTATATGGCGAGAATATTATATCCTTTAGATTTTATTTATAGACGAATTATCCCAAAATTGCCAGAAATAAAGAAGGTTTATTTTCTGTTGACTAAAGGTAAAAACCGAATTTTATCGAAAGCTGAAATATTGGGCAGGCTCAATTTTTGTGGATTTGAAGTGGTGGCAACCAATGATATGGGTAATTGTTTTTATTTTATCGCCAAGCGGATTAAAAATCCGAGTGATGATAAACATCCATCTTACGGTCCAATAGTAAAATTAAAGCGGGTTGGTTTAAACGGAAAAATTATATCGATTCACAAATTTAGAACCATGCATCCATATTCTGAATATTTGCAGGATTATGTTTATCAGCAACAGAAATTAAATTCCAACGGCAAATTTAATGATGATTTTCGCGTTACTAACTGGGGTAGCTGGCTTCGCAAATTATGGATCGACGAACTTCCTCAGATTATTAATTTCTGGCGAGGAGATATCAGCCTGGTAGGAGTTCGCGCCATCAGCGAGCACTATTTTAGTCTTTATGATAAAGATTTGCAGCAGCTACGCATTGGGTTCAAACCGGGTTTAATACCACCCTATTATGCGGATCTGCCAAATTCATTTGAAGAAATTATGAATTCCGAACGAAAATATTTTAATGAAAAAATCAGTCATCCTTTTTCAACCGATATTAAATATTTTTTTAGGGCATTTTACAATATTGTAATTAAACATGCTCGGAGTTATTGATATAAACTATGAACAAATCGTGAAAATACAAAATAAAGCATTTGATTCAAATAAGAGTGTTCTAATTTAAGCATATAAATTATAAATATTTAAGCAAATTAATCAAAATATTTTTTATTACAGATTTATTTGATTTTTCCTTGACTTTTTTGATTAAAATGATCATGTTTATATAAAGATTACAATGGCAAAATATTTATTGCGCGACCTAATTAATTCTTATTAAAAAGTTGCATTAATAGAATTATACGAATTATCGAATTGAGGATTGGAATCAATTAGATGAGATATCAATTGATAATTGTTCTAATTTCGGTGATACTTTTCGATGTTTCTCAGAAATGTCTCGCCAGACAAAACAATGTCAGCGGAGCGGGCGCTTTATGCGGATATGTAGTTGATCGTTCATTAAATTTGCCGTTACCCGATGCAACTATTTTGCTCAATAATACAAAAATAGAAGTTTCTACAGATTATCGTGGTGAATTTTCGATATCAGGTATTGATACTGGAACTTATTGCCTGACCGTCAGCCGTTACGGGTATGTGAGCTATATTATCAATGATGTTCATATTGATAACAAACAGAAAACATACCTTAAAATAGAAATGATACAAAAACCAATAAATTTGCCACATATTATTGTTTACGCTGATAAGAAACAGAGCATTTTAGATGACGAGGGTTATGAGGGGATTAATCAAGTGTTAACAGCTTATCATAAAAATGAAACTCCCGGAGGAATGAATGACGTCTTCAGGGCAGTTACCTTCTCTCCAAGCGTTGTTAATAAAAATGATTTAAGCGGATTGTTATATGTTAGAGGAGGGAGTCCGGATCAAAATATGGTCATTATCGATAATTTAGAAATTTATTATCCATATCGAATGCGATTAGCCATGGGCGGTGGAATGAGTTATATTAATTCAGAATTGGTTCAATATACAGAATTAATTCCGGGAGGCTTTCCGGCGCGCTATGGGAATCGTTTGTCATCAGTTTTAAAGGTAACTTTACGAGAAGATAGTTTACAACAAAGATCTCTCAATTTTAATTTAGACATGCTATCATTTAGCTCTTCATTTCAGTCTCCGATCCATAATAACAGGGGTCATTTTATTTGTTCATTAAGAGGTTCTTATAACTATATTGTGGATGAATTTCTTAGAGGAAATTATGTCGTACCTTCTTTTCAGGATTTCTATTCGAAAATCTCATATAATATTTCCCCGGATAATAAATTGACCATAAATTTTTTACACGCTACCGAAGGAATGAAGCTCAGTTCAATGAAGAGTGAG
>DSAU01000064.1 GCA_011046315.1 bacterium | reverse complement strand
GTTAGCGCCATCGGTTTTTCCACCAAAACATGTTTTTTGTTTTCCAGCAAAAATTGGGTGATTGGATAATGTGTTTCTGCCGGGGTTACCACAGAAAATCCATTAAAATCTTCGAGGACTGCATCCCGGATATTAGTAAAGGTTTTAATGTTGGGATAAGCCTGTCGGATCAAGTGCAGATTTTCCTCGTTCGTTTCCACCACGCCAGCCAGACAACCCAGTTGTTGAAGGGTTTTGATATGATTTTTTCCCCATTTTCCAGCGCCGACTACGCACACTTTTTTCGATTCGGTAGTTTTCATTGTGTTAAGTTTCTCCTGATATTTGATCAATTTTTATCATTGATTAAATCCCCCATTTTAATTTTATGCAAATCCGGATTTAAAAACCCTTTGCTCAGCCTGCTTAAAATCCGCTCACTAAAAACGAGCCGTTCTTAATCACTGGTTTATTATATGCAAGCCGTTGTGCTTCAGCGGTTACGGTACCACCGGCGCCCTCAACAATTGCCTGCCCGGCAGCGGTATCCCATTCCCAGGTCGGTCCATGGCGATAATAAACATTGGCTTTTCCTTCAGCCACCATACAAAATTTTAAGGAGCTTCCCACACTAATAGAGTCCTGAATATTCCATTGGCTGAGCGCCTGCAGCTCCTCTTCCGATGAATGAGAACGGCTTTTGACCGCAATCATGCCGTTTCTATTTTTTTTTGCGACTTTAATCGCGACCGCGGCGCCGTCGCTGTTTTGTTTAAACGCAAGACTTTGATTGATTCCATAATACAATGTCTCCAAAGCCGGCGCCAAAATCACCCCCAACACCGGATAATGGTTCTCGATCAAAGCGATATTAACAGTAAACTCGCCATTCTTTTTGATAAACTCTTTGGTGCCATCCAGCGGGTCGACCAGCCAGAACCGGTCCCATTTTTGACGGGTTTGAAAATCAACATCTTTTCCCTCTTCTGAAAGCACCGGAATTTCAGGATAGGCCCGGGTCAGCTCCTGTTTAATTATCTGATGTGATGCTTTGTCAGCCAGGGTCAGAGGGGAGTTATCATCCTTTATTTCCACTGAAAAATCACCGGCTTGATAAATTTCCATAATTGCCCGACCCGCCTGTTGAGCAATCAACATTATTTTTTTCAGATCAATATTCAAAATTGCGCCTCCTGGTTGTGTTGGTATATAATCTGATAGCTTGTCCGGAACCAAATTTTTTATATATCCCCCAATTAACGGATAAACTAAAAGATGGGATTACAGCCATCTAAAACATCCCCCTAACTCCACCCTTTGAATGGGTGACAGGGGGATGTAAAAAAGGTGAAAATAATAACCATCTTTTAGCTGTTTATTCATTGAGGTTAGCATAAAATATATATTCCTTATCAATCAATTTGGGATAAAGTAAATCAAATAAATCATGGAAATAACCATCAACCCGATGAACAAATTCATTGGTATGCCGACTTTTAAAAAGTCTTTAAACTTATAGCCGCCAGGCCCATAGACCATTAAATTGGTTTGATACCCAATGGGAGTGGCAAAACTAGCCGAAGCCGCCAGCGCCACTGCGAAAAGAAAGGGTCTTGGATCAGCATTAATTTGAATCGCCGCTGAAATGGCAACGGGAACCAATAGCGCCGCCGCGGCATTGTTGGTGATGACTTCGGTATATAAACTGGTCATAAAATAAACCGCAAACAGCACACCAATAATCCCGAAAGAACCCATGGCTGCCACCAATTGACTCGCCAGATAATGGGCTACGCCAGAGTTCTCAAGCCCCTGCGCGATTCCAAAAGCAGCGGCGATCACCAGCAATACTTTCCAATCCACGCTATTTCGAGCGTCATGGGGTGTGATGCATTTTGACAAAATCAACGCCAATGCTGCCACACTCACCGCTACCAAAATTGGGATAAGATTGAACGCCATGCAAATTATCATCGCCGCCAGAATGACCAGCGAAAGAATGGAATTCAAGCGCGGTTTAAACGCAATATCGATGGATTTGGAAACCAGATGAAAATCTTTGGAATGATACCAGCGTTTAACAAAGCCGCGTTTTGCCATGATCAACAATGTGTCGCCAGAATGCAAAACAATGTCGCCGATCTTTTTTTGAATACGTTCACCGGCGCGATGGATGGCGATGATTACAGCTTCATAGCGGCTGCGAAAATTGCTCTCGCGAACATTTTTACCGATCAGCGGTGAGTTCGGCGAAATTACCACCTCGAATGTGCCCAGATCGTCCGAATCCAGATTCCGGATATCAAAACTAGCATCTTTTATAACAGCCAGCCCCGGTTTTCGCTGCAAATCTAAAATAGTTTCCGGTAAGCCGGTGAAGAATAGCCGATCATTAAGCTGAATCCTTTCTTCAGGTGCAACCGGATTTATGATTTCTCCGCTGCGTTCGATTTGAAATAAAAACAGCCCGCGCAAATGTCGCAGCCCGGCGCTTTCGATCGTTTTTCCCACATGCTGATATTCCCGGCCCACTTTCAGCGCGACCACAAACTCTCGTGTACGTTCACTCAATTCAGTAATCAACTCCTTTCGCGATGGGAGCAGTCGATGTACCAACAACGCCACTGTCAGAATACCGACAATGGCAACCGGAATGCTGATTTTTGAAATTTCAAAGAACGACATTCCCGGCATGCCCCTTTCTATCATCAATCCATGAACGACCAGGTTAGTCGATGTTCCGATGAGCGTACACATTCCGCCCAAAATTGTGGCGTAGGACAGCGGGATTAACAGCTTTGATACTGCAACCTGATTTTTTTTCGCCCAGTAGCGGACCACCGGAATGAGCATCGCCACAATCGGCGTGTTGTTGAAAAAGGCAGAGATGGCAGAAACCGGCGTTAAAAAGCGCAATAGTTTTTTTGAAACTGATCGCGAATTTCCCAGCAGTGCATCGCCGACATTATTCAACACGCCGGTTCGTTGCAGCGCCGCGGCAACGATAAATAAAAAGCCGACCGTCAGCATCCCCTGATTGGCAAAACCCTGAAACGCTTCTGTTACATCGATGACGCCACCCAGAATCATTAACAGCAGCACTGAAAAAATGACAATGTCGGTTTCGATCAATTCAAGCACCAACATCGTGGTCATGGCAACAATTAGAACAATGGTATAGTAAAAGTGAAAATCGAACATAAAAATATAACTTCCGGTTTCTGCTTAAAACATGCCGTTATCCGCTCGTTTTCTCCTGCCAAATTTTCTAATACCCAAAGCATCAAGTTTTTTTATCGATGACGAATCAATATTATTTTCTTTCAAACTGATCGCTTCATTGAATTTTTGAATACAGTGTATATTACACTGCAATAGCCGCTGGAGATGATTGAAAAACAGCTTTGGGGAATGACTGGCTCATTTTTTTAACTGAGTTGCCAGAGGCTTTCGCTATTTCGTGCATCAACAGTTAGACCGGCTCAATCAGAATTAATTCAACCACTCTCTTTTAGCACGATATTGCAGATGGATTACAATTGACGGTAAAATTTTTTTGCTAATCGATCGTATTTGATCGCTGAATCAACCACAGGTTCATTAATCACCCGAACGTCGCGATAATCAATATCCACCGCAATAGCTTGTTTGATACTATCGATTTGCAACACCAGCCGATGGCTGTTTTTAACTGCGACTAAAATTCCCTGAAGCCCTTTCAAATCACCCTGTACAACCTCGACCTTTTTCCCCGGGGTCAAATAGTCAATTTTTTGAACTTGTTCCATTTTTTCGCTAACAGTTCGGATCGCATTTAACTGTTCTTCAGGAATGGTTGCCGGGATACCGTTAAAAGTTACCAATCGCACCACTCCATCGGTTTGAAGCACAGGCAACCGATCCTTCAGGGCAATCCTCACAAACACGTAACAACTGAACAACGGCTCTTCCACCAACTTATAACGATCGCTCCATTTGCGATGTGTTTTTTGGACCGGTAAATAGCTCTGAATCTGCTTTTCGAGCAATCGTTGATTAACCTTTTTCTCATGACGCGCTCTGGTGGAAATCGCGTACCAATAGGGCGTCTCGTTAAGCTCTCCGAAAATAGATTTGGATAAATTTTGCATTGCACTCTTTGGGGTTTGGTTTATTAATTACAAAATCTCAATGACTGTGAGAGCTAATGCGTTACAGCCATTTAAAATTTAAATGCCTGATCTGAAACTTTAACTTCCTCTTGATAATAATAAATTTATTTGTAAAAAACAACAAAAAAAACCAACAACTTTGACGTCTTAAAAAAAACTATGGAGAATAGTGTTCATAAAAAGAGAATTTTGCAGGGGAATAATTCGCCATAGCTTAATAAAAGTTGAGCCGATGAATGTGGACGCAGGCATAAAATTAGCTCTGCGTCCACAAACAAAACGACTCACATCTGGTCATTGGTAACTATTGTAGCATGATCATTTTCTTTGTCGCAAGGTATTCTGCCGTCCGGATCTGATACAAATATGTGCCCGTTCCCACTGGATTTCCATTTTTATCGGTTCCATTCCACTCAACTTTGTAATAACCAGCCGATTTTTGTTCATCGATCAGAGTTTTAATTTTCTGACCCAACGTATTGTAAATGGTAATAACAACTCGAGCCGGTTGAGGAATCTGGTATTCTATTAGAGTGGTCGGGTTGAACGGATTCGGATAATTTTGCATCAATTTAAACTCATTTGGCAATAAATCATCCTTGGACTTGGTTTCATCAACAGCGCTTATTAAATGAGTTCCGAAAGTTTCATTTGCACCGAGAAATTCGGCGATGTTAGCAATAAAATGATCATAGCCTTTATCATTATTGCTATTGAGATAAACAATCACCCGTGATTGCGGAGCTGCGCTCATTTCGGTATAGTCTAATGCTAAAGCTGCCGGCAATCCTCCGTCAGGTAATGTTGTTAGAATCGGAGTGCCATTCCCGATATTCTCAAATGTGCCATTACCCACCGAGCAATGAAAGATTTCGCAGACGCAGTTTGGTTGATAGCTGGTAACATGATCCCTGTTTGTATAATAAGTCTGTTGAGTAGGATTCAATGTAGGAGATTGCTTGACTCCTCCGGCGCCGAGAACATTTAATAAACTATCCCTCCAGTTGGCGAATTTGACTCTTTCTGGTCGGTCGCCACCGATATTTTCACCCATAAAAAATGCTCGCCCGCCGTTTTTAATAAAGTTTATCAAACTTGCAGTCGCTGCCGAGTCTGCTACATCCTGAAAAGATGAAATCCAGACTTGATCGTATTCACTCAAATTTGTGGCTGCCAAAACATTGAGGTTATCACCTCCATAATTGACATTGTGACCATGAGCTTCAAGTTTGGAAACATTATCAGTGCGTTCTTCTCCCACGACAAAGATGTCATATATTGCCGGTACTTCTTTGGGAATGGTGATTATATCAATTCCTCGTGGAGCCTGATCAACTTCTATTATCGCAACTGGAAAATGACCAGTAGTGGAAACAGCCCAAACTGTATTCGAAAGTGCATTGGTAACATAGGCAAAATCTCGGCACGAAGAGAATGCTAATCCAGTGGGTCCTTGATCAACCGGAAAAGTAGTTACTAATTCATCAGTATCTACATCAAAAATCCCCACTTTATTTGATAACGTAAATGTGACCCAGGCTTGATTATCAGGTGTTATTTCAACAAAAGTAGGCGCAAGTTCTACACCATCCGATTGATCCAGAGTTTTGATCACAGTATTCGTAGTCAAATCCAACACTGAAATGGTATTATCAAAGGTATTGCAAACATAGGCTTTGGTACCCGATGGATTAATTGAAATTCCGGTAGCTCCATTACCCACAGTGATTTCTTCAATAGCATTGTTCGTGGCTAATTCAATTACAATAACACCACTTGTGGTGGTATCAGAATTTACGACGTAAAGATATTCGCCATCTGGTGTTCTATCGATTCCAGAGGGAGTATCGCTGCCACCGAGATCTACATCAATCGTCGCTATAACGGTCTGCGTCTTAGTATCGATTACATAAACATCCTCTGAAAAAGCGTTAGTCACAAATAATAAATTGCCATCAGTAGAAAAAGCCATTTCAACCGGACCTTCACCCACAGGGATAGTGGTCTCAATTATATTGGTGGCTGTGTTTATTACCGATACTGAGTTCGATTTCCCGTTGGTTACATAAACATAACGGCCATCAAATCTTCCGGCAACCCCAAAAGGATAATCTTCAACCGCTATCGTTGCTTCCACAGTGTTGGTACTTAGATCAATTACTGAGACTGTGTTAGAATTTGTGTTTGCCACATAAGCGGTGAACTGGCAGGGAACTGGCAAAGGCGGAACGATACAAATATCTATCCCCCGTGGCGCCTGATCAACTGGTATCGTAGCAGCAGTACTGTAATCATCGGTAGATATCGCCAGAACCGTATTCGAAAGCGCATTGGTCACATAGACAAATTGCTGGCCGGGAGAAAACGCTAAACCAGTGGGACCCTGGTCGACCGGAAATGTTCTCACCAATTCATCTGTATTAACATCAAAAATTCCGATGGTATTTGACAATGCAAAGGTAACCCATGCCTGGTTATCAGGCGTAATATTCACAAAGCTGGGCGCGAGTTCTACACCATCCGATTGATCCAGCGTCTTGATCACAGTGTTTGTAGTCAGGTCCAGCACCGAAATGGTATTATCAAATGCGTTGCAAACATACGCCTTAGTTCCTGACGTATCAATAGAAATTCCGGTAGCGCCATCCCCAACGACAATCTCTTCGATCGCAGTATTGGTGGCTAAATCAACGACAATAACGCCGCTAACAGAACTGTCAGAATTGACCACATAGAGATAATTCCCATCAGGTGTGATATCAATCCCTGAAGAAGTATCACTGTCATCAAGAAATGTCGAAATTGTATCCAGAACTGTGTTTGTGTTGGTATCTATTACATAAACATCATTTGAAAAAGCGTGGGTTACATATAGAAACTGATTGTCAATGGAAAATACCATCTCAACCGGACCATTGCCCACAGCAATGGTTGTCTCAACTGTATTGGTCGCGGTGTTTATTACAGATACCGAATTTGACCTCCCGTTGGTCACATAGACATATCGACCATCAGGGCTGCATGCGACTCCGAAAGGATTTTGCTCAACAACGATCGTCGCCTCCACGGTGTTGGTACTCAAATCAATTGCCGACACTGTGTTTGAGTTTGTGTTGGCAACATAGGCGTAGGCGTTTTGGGCATAGACTTCGTCGTAAGCTGGATAGGCAAATAAATAGAAAAACAAACAACATACTGCTAAACAACCCATAAAATAGTTAACCACTCCACGCCTTGCAAAATAATTTTTGGTTTTCATTGTACTACCCTCCTCATTTTTTTTATGGATGAAATTAAGTTACCATTTAATTTAGTAACTTAATACTTGAACTTGATCTC
>DSAU01000063.1 GCA_011046315.1 bacterium | reverse complement strand
TTTGTATTTTATGCTTGCATTTAAATTCGTTTTGTCATATCTTTTAGCGATCATTTTTTGTTCGGTGTAAATTTATTTTTTATGGCGCGATTTATGACCGAGATTGAGCAACTTGAGCAAAAAATAAAAGACCTGACCAGTTTAATTGATGTAACATCGATCATCACTTCGACACTGGATCTGGATGAGCTAATGAGTCTGGTGATGGAGAAGGCGCAGGAGGTGATGCACGCTGAAGCCAGCTCCATCATGTTGCTCAATGAAGCCACTGGTATGTTGGAATGTCATATCGCGTTGGGAAGCGCCCGGGAGAAGGTCAAAGATAAAATTCAGCTAAAATTAGGGCAGGGGATCGCCGGCTGGGTGGCGCAGTTCGGGGAGGCGGTAATCGTACCGGATGTGGAGGCGGACAGGCGCTTTTTCCCGGAAATCGATCAGTCCACTGGCTTTCGAACCCGCTCGATTCTGGCGGCGCCATTAAAGGTCAAAGACCGGGTCATCGGCGTGGCAGAGGTGCTGAACCGGTTGGATGCTCATCCGTTCACCAAGGAAAATCTGGACATATTTTCCACTTTCTGCCGACAGGTGGCGCTGGCGATTGAAAACGCACGCATGCACCAGTACATGCTGGAACAGCAACGCCTGAAACAACAACTCGATTCGGCGCATCGCATCCAGCAGAGCTTTATGCCGCAGTTGTTTCCCCATTCTGAAAACGACCGCTATTTTATCTATGGCAAAAATATCCCGGCGACGGCGGTTGGGGGAGACCTGTTTGATTTTGTCAAGATCAACTCCAATTTGCTGGGCATCGTGATCGGCGATGTGTCCGGCAAAGGAATACCGGCTGCGCTGTTTATGGCACGGCTTATCAGTGATTTTCGCTATTACAGTCATTTGGCGAAAAAGCCGGCAGAGCTATTGCACATGCTTAATTCTGCGCTGTTGAAACGCAGCCAACAGGGAATGTTTGTAACGCTAATATATATGGTGCTTAATATGCAGACCGGCGAGTTAACGATTTCAAACGCCGGCCATCTTCCGCTGCTTTGGCGTCGATATGAATCAAATCATGTCCAGAAATTAGATCGTTTTTCAGGAATACCGTTGGGAATTTTACCTTCTGCCGATTTTAATGAACTTCAGATACAATTGCAATCGGGTGATTTTGTTTTGCTATTTACCGACGGAATTACTGAAGCTAAAAATCACCTGAATGAAATGTTTTCATTAAATAGATTGCTTCAGGTCTGTCAACAGCCGACTCAACAGCCGCAAGTTCTCATCGAAAACATCGTTAATCAGGTCAAAATTTTTCAAGGTCCGATTAGCCAACATGATGATATTACCTTGTTAGCTGTGAGGTGGCAATAATGACAGGTCAAAAAGCGCGGCAAATAGACACTATTGAAATTGTTATCCCGGCAAAGCCACAATTTTTAAAAATAATTCGATCAGCGGTCAACAGCATCTGTGAAATCAGAAAATTTTGTCGGGAAGACATGAATAATGTGATTCTGGCGGTTGACGAGGCGTGCAGCAATATTATCAAACATGCCTATGGCAAACCCACCAACCAACCGATCCAAGCGACGATTAAAATTTGCGATGACCGCTTTGAAATACATTTGCGCGACTATGGTAAAAAAGCTGACAGCAATAAGATCAAACCTCGTCAACTGGATGATCTTCGACCCGGCGGACTGGGTGTGCATTTTATTAAAAGCGTCATGGATGAAGTCGTCTATGACAATACGCCAGACAAGGGGAACCTACTCAAATTAGTCAAAATTATTGCCAAGAATTAGAAGGGGAATAAATTGGAACTCGAAGTTTTTAAAAAAAATGATGTTGCTATTTTAAAAATCAGCGGAGATGTAGACCTTTACTCATCTCCCCAGGTCAGAAATAAAATATTGGCATTGCTTGCTAAAACGCAAAAAAATTTGCTGGTAAATCTGAAAGATGTTTCATATATGGACAGCTCCGGCGTGGCAACGCTGGTCGAGGCGTTGCAGTTAACCAATAAGCGGGGCGGAAAGTTACGGCTGTATCATCTGGGACCTGCCATCAGAGATGTATTTGAGTTAAGCCGGCTGGATAAAGTTTTTGATATTTGTGAAACTGAATCCCAGGCATTAAACGGAATTATAGCAGAATAGAAATCCGGTATTGATGATGATAAAATTATTCAAACAGTCATTGGGTGTGCTCGGTCGACAATTTTTTATGTACATGACCCATGTCTCGCGGATGGTTCAATTGACACGTGATGCATTGTACTGGACTGTTGTAGCGCCGCTGCGCGGAAAAGGCGGGCTGCGCTGGAAAAGCACAATCCACCAGATGGTGCTTATCGGCGTAAATTCCATTCCCATCGTCGCCACCATCTGTTTTTTTGTGGGACTGATAATGGCGATGCAGGCGGCGTACCAATTGGAGCGGTTTGGTGCGTCGATCTATGTCGCGGATTTAGTGGGCGTATCCATGACTCGCGAATTGGGCCCTTTGCTGACAGCGATTATCGTTGCCGGTCGCAGCGGTTCCGCCATTGCCGCGGAAATCGGCACCATGAAAGTCAACGAAGAGATCGACGCCTTGCGAACCATGGGGTTCAATCCAGTGTGGTTTTTGGTGGTGCCGCGCTTTTTGGCGTTATTGCTGGTTTTGCCGTGTTTGACGTTAATGGCAGACCTGGTCGGAATTCTCGGCGGATTTTTTTTGGCGGTTTTCAATCTCAATATTTCTTTTATTCGCTATTTCAATCAAACTGCTGATGCATTGGTGATGAAGGATTTGATTACCGGTCTGGTGAAAACTGTCTTTTTTGCCACCATCATCGCCCAGGTGGGCGCATATCAGGGTTTTATTGTCAAGGGCGGCGCCGAAGGCGTGGGCAAATCAACAACTACATCGGTAGTAACATCGATTTTTCTCATCATTGTCGCGGATCTGATTACGACGATGATCTTTTATTCTACACTGTAATTATATGCTGACAGAAATTTGGCGGCGCGACATCGAAAAGGAGTTCGTTCATCAGGATTTTAGTACATGAATAAAAAACCCATCATTGAGATTAAAGATCTGGTTACTTATTACGGTTCCCGAAAAGTTTTAGACGGCATCAATTTGCAGATTATGCCTGGTGAGACCATGACAATTTTGGGCAGATCCGGTTGTGGGAAAAGCACCTTATTGCGTCATATCATCGGATTATCCAAACCGAGCTCGGGTAAAATTTTCCTCAAAGGGCAGGATATTACCATCCTCACCGAAAATCAGATGCTGTCGATTCGCCGCAAAATTGGCATGCTGTTTCAGGGAGGGGCGTTGTTCAATTCGATGCCGGTCGGCGATAACGTGGCGCTGCCATTGCGCGAGCATACCGAGCTGGAAGATTCAACGATTCAGATCATGACCCGAATGAAGTTGGATCAGGTGGGACTTGCCGGATTTGAAGATTTTATGCCGGCGCAACTTTCCGGCGGGATGAAAAAACGGGCAGCATTGGCACGGGCGATCGCCATGGACCCGGACATGTTGTTCTGCGATGAACCCTCTGCCGGTTTGGACCCGATTGTCGCCGTGGGGATCGACCATTTGATTTTGAAATTGAAAAAAGCATTTCAAATGACAATTGTGATCGTAACCCATGAGCTGGCTTCTGTGTTTCTGATCGCAGACCGGGTCGCTCTATTGGATGAAGGCAGAATCATTGCGCTGGGAACTGTGGAGGAACTGAAAAATTCTACCAATAAAAAAGTACAGCAGTTTTTCAACCGAATCCCGGATCCGGAAAAAATTGATAAAGATAGCTATCTGAATTCTTTGGTTGGAGAAAATAACAAGCTGTAACAACTGAAAATTGAGGAGCGTTAGTGAATGGAATATCGTTCGAACGAAATAAAAGCAGGCTGTTTTGTTATAATCAGCATCTTTTTGTTGCTGGCTTTTTTGATAATTATTTCTGGTTTAGACATTTTAAAGTCAACCAAAACCTACCTGGCGCGTTTTAAATATACCAGCGGAATCGCAGTCGGTTCATTGGTTCGTTTCGGTGGCATGGAGGTCGGCAGGGTGGTCGGCGTTAAAATTTCCGAAGCCGATAATTCGCTGATCGAATTTGAACTTGAGGTCGACGAAAAGGCGCCGGTCAAAGAGGACTCTGAAGTTTTCATCACCTCCATCGGAATTATGGGTGAGTACTACATTGAAATTTCCACCGGGAGTCCAGAGGGAAAATCGTTACCGCCGGGTAGCCTGTTGAACTGTATCGATGTGCCTCCGTTGATGATGCTCACGCAATCGTTCGATAAATTAACCAGCCAACTGGAAGTAACAATCAAAGGCATCAACCAGATGTTGGGGCATGATAATCAACTTCAGTTTAATAACATACTGGTCAATTTGAATCGATTGCTGGAAGATAATCAAAAAACCGTGAGCTCACTGGTCGCTAACATGGACGCGGTGCTGAGTGATTTTCATGGGATGGGTAGTAAAATGGATACGCTGCTTTCGCAAAATCAGGACGGCATCGCGCGCTCAGTTCAGCATTTGGAAATGACGCTGGCACAAACATACGAAATGATTCAACAATTTCAACAGACCATGACACATATCAACGATGTGTTAGTTTATCAAAATAATAATTATGATGAAATTATGAATAATTTGAATCGAACCACAAAAAACCTGGACGATTTTTCCCGCACCATCAAAGAACGTCCCTGGAGTCTCATTCGCAAATCTGAAGTCAGGGAGCGGCAGATAAAATAAATTGAGAAAGCTTTTTGAAATAAATTGTGGAGTGAAAGTGCAATGAAAACAATTAAAATATGGCCAATAGTGATTTTTTCTTTACTGATGACTTATTGCAGCCGTGCGCCCGAAATTCATTATTATTTAATCGATTATCCGATAGTCGCCGCTCCTGACAATGAAACGCCAAAACATGATATTCGACTTGGTGTAACAACGTTTAAAGCTGATCCGCTTTACAATGAGATGCGATTAGTTTATCGTGATTCACGGTATGAGGGAAAATATTACAATTACCATCGCTGGATCGCCGCGCCGGATCGGTTAATTACTGACAGGGTAATTGAACAATTTTCACATTCAAATGTATTTAAACAGGTTGTCCCGTTCCCTCGATTTACTGGAGTGGATCTATTGCTTGGCGGACAGATCAAAGCTATCGAAGAATGGGATGAGGGCGATCAATGGCAGGCCCGGGTTAAAATTCGTTTTGACCTAATTCAACGAGACCGCAATGAACTGATCTGGCAGACCGAAGTTGAGCACATACTTCCGGTCGCGACTAAAACGCCGGCAGCCGTTGTCAAGGGCATTAATAAATGTGTGCAGTTGACCATTGATTCGGCGCTGAAAAAACTGGATAAATTTTTAACCGATTCAAAATAGAAAGCAAGATGGCTTCATCAAGATCTATTTTAAATATTTTTGTAATTGTACTTATCTGGATCACCATTTTTCTTGCGAGCTGCAGCCGAAAAAATGACAGCGATATTTTGGTGAGGATCGGCAACGATGTCTTTACCGAGAAAGATTTCCTCTATGGTTATGAGCTACAACCCAGGCCTGGAGCGCGAATCCGGAGCTATGAAGATCGTCTGCGCTATTTGCACCGAATGATTGAGAACAAATATCTCGCCAACTACGGTGTTGAGAATAATTATCAAAATGATCCCCGAGTCGCTCCGCAAATAAAAGCCTATTCCAAAGATATTTTAATCAAACAGCTTTACCGTGAAAAGATCGCCCATCAAGTGAAAATTGATGAAAGCGAATTGCGAGGTGGTTTCACCAAGTCAAAAACCCAGCTTCGCGCCAGGCACCTTTTTGTCAAAACCCGGAGTGAAGCCGACTCGCTGAGAAAATTGTTGGATAGCGGGATGAGTTTCGCTGAGTTGAGTTTGAATCTTTTTCAAGATTCCACGCTGGCGAAAAGTGGCGGGGACCTCGGATATTTTTCATTCGGCGATATGGATGAAGATTTCGAGCGGGTCGCATACCAATTAAATGTGGGCGAAATTTCTGATCCGGTGCAAACGCGATGGGGGTTTCACATTATTAAACTGGAAGATCGCCGCCAAAGCCCAATCATCACTGAAAGAGAATTTCAGACGAACAAACACAAAATCGACCGCATTATCCGCAAACGTAAGGAAATTAAGGCGGCAAATGAATATGTTAAAAATTTTATGACGCCAAAAAATGTTGTTGTCAAAGCTGACGCGATAAACTTTCTGGTAAGAGCAGCCAGGCAGCTCCAGCGTTCGCATCAGGATTTGCCCGATCAACTGCCTCAATTAATGGATGAAGAGCTGCATCCGGTGCAGCGTGAAATCAAAGATCGCCGCCATGACATGGTGGTCGAATTCGACGGCGGAAGCTGGGACATCGAGACGTTTTTTGAAAAGCTCAATGAGACCATGCCCGCGGACTGGCCAGATTTAAGCAATCATTTGAGCATCGCTGAAAAACTGGCGGTCATGGTTCGCAATGAATTTCTGTTTCAGCAGGCGCTGAAGCTGGGGTTGGATTCGAACCCGGACGCCAACCGCAAATTGAATCAGGAACGGGATCGCATCGTCGCGAATTTAATCAGACACGATGTTGCTGCGGCTTTTCAATTTGACGAAGCTGACTATCAACAATACTACCAAACCAATCGCGATCAATATTACACACCTCAGAAGTTAAAGATTGGTGAAATTGTTTGTGATAGTCTGGAACATGCCCGGGATTTGATGGGTAAACTTGCAACGGGCACAGCTTTCGCGGATCTTGCTGCAACCACGCCGGCAAGTAAACCGACAAGCTCTGCAAGCGGCGAAATCGGATATATCAACAACGCCGACCATCCGGACATTGCATCGCTCACCGAAAACATGGAGATCGGACAAATTGCCGATCCGGTGTTGATCGGCGGGCAGTACCGGATTATCCAGTTATTGGATCGAAAACCACCGGTGCTGATACCCTATCAGGAGATCGCAGCTCAGGTGAGAAATGATTTAACGCGTTCAGCGATCAGAGACAGCATTGAGCTGATTGTTTTAAAAATGAAGCAAAAAAATCCGTTATCGATTAACTATGAATTATTAAAGGCGCTCAGTGATGAGACGCCTGGAAAACCAGTTGAAATGATGACGCCGCGATATTGAGCGTGGCAGAATATGGAATAGGGATCAGAAGGTTTAAGGACTTTCTGATAGCGGTGTTAAAGCAATAGGATTGGCAAAAAGAATCGTGGATTAACAAAATAAAAATTTATAATTGTCAGAATCTTTGAGAGAATATGTCTAATATTGGACATGTTTTTTCGTAACCGATCACGGGGTTATTAAGAAGCCGTTAAAACGGCTTTGGATATGTTTCGTTAATGCTGTAACCACCATGATGAATCATGGTGTTAGTTCAAAGAGGCATTGAAACAACAC
>DSAU01000484.1 GCA_011046315.1 bacterium | reverse complement strand
CGGCATAATCAATATATTGAATTTTACAGATATATTACAACTACATTTTGTGTTCGAATTTTTGGCCATGTTTAACTAACTAAAAAACAATAAATTGACATTGAAGCGTTTAGTTTAAGTCTGGATATAAAAAACGGGTTAATAAAATGAAAATGCTTTAGCTTAGCACCGATAAAAAATTGATTGGCAGAAAAGGTTTTTTATTGTTTCTCCCGCCTTAAAAAACAGTAAAAGTCAAATGTGGATAACTTTCAGAATTAGTCATGTGTTCATAGCGTTGGTGGTACAGGTTGCTCATTAAAAATGATAAATAAATATTGACTTTAACTGAAAAAATGCTTAAATATTATACCAAAAATTAACCAAAAAATCAATAAATAATTTTGCTTGGCGTGCATGGATTGGATTTGGCTGGGGATTCTGTTCTTCGGATTGGTTGTTGTTATCGCTTTTTCTGAAATTATTCGTAAAACACAGAATTGGTCGATTAAAGTTACCAGGAAATTTGTTCACATTTTGACGGGCGTCTTTATAGCGCTCACTCCTTTTCTGATGACGGATTCCTGTCCGTTGTTAGTCATTTCTGCCATATTTGTGATTGTTAATTTAATAGCGATTCAGCGTGGCTGGATGCCGGGCATGCATGCAACGGCTCGAATCAGTTACGGCACGGTTTTCTATCCGATTTCATTTTTTGTGTTAATTTTGCTGCTCTGGAATGGGCATAAATCCATATTGGTAATCGCCATGCTCATCATGGCGATTGCTGATGCAGCAGCCGCCATTGTGGGCGAGAGCGTGGCACAGCCAAAAAATTATCGCGTAGCTGGAGAATTAAAATCGGTTCAAGGATCGCTGATGATGTTTTCAACGACCTTGCTGATCACATTTCTGGGGCTGTTTTTTTTCAGCAGGATTGATGGTATCTTTGTTTCTGCGGGTCATGCGTTATGGTATGCAATAGTCGTCGCTATTTTTGTAACTGGATGCGAGGCGTTATCATTCAAGGGATCAGATAATCTTAGCGTGCCGCTGGGGGCAGCATTTTTTTGCTATTACCTGCTCAGTCATTCGGTGAATCAAAATATCACACTAACATTTGGCGTGTGGCTGGCATTGGTGATCGCGCTGCTTTCTTATAAATTGCGTTTTTTAAGTATTAGCGGAGCCGTGGCAACTTTCATGTTGGGCGCTGTAGTGTTTGGCGTGGGTAAGTGGGAGTACAGTCTGCCGATTTTGTTGTTTTTCATTCTGTCCAGTTTACTCTCTAAAGCCGGCAAACAATGGAAACGGCGCTTTGCCGATACCTTTCAAAAAGGAGGCAGAAGAGACCTGGGCCAGGTTTTCGCTAACGGCGGAATAGCAGGAGTGATCGTCTTATTGTGGAACTTTTTTCCGTCTGACGCTTTCTATTTTGCGTTTGTGGGTTCTGTTGCTGCGGTAACCGCTGACACCTGGGGGACGGAGATCGGAGTTTTTTCAAAAATTATGCCGCGTCATATTATTAGTTTTAAGAAAGTTGCTCCTGGGACTTCGGGCGGTGTGACCGCGCTCGGGTTTTTTGGCGGATTGGTGGGTAGCGCGCTGATTATCCTTCTCGGAAAGCTGGTCACCAATCGCTATTTCGGTTTGCCGGAATATTTTCCGCTGCTATTAATATTTGCCGGGATTTTGGGAAGCGTTGTCGATAGCATTGTCGGCGCCACAATTCAGGCCCAGTTCAAATGCCCCAACTGCGGGAAAATAACTGAAAAGCCCGAACATTGCGGCGGTCAACCGACGGCACTGACCTCAGGCATCGAGGCTATTGATAACGATGTGGTGAATGCCATTTGCGCATTAGCCGGCGCCGGATTTGCAGGGCTTGCTTTTTTAATAATTTGAAGTTTTGGAAATTATAATTAAACAGGTGCATTCAGAGCATTTATGAAAAATACACACTGATAACTCATTTAGCAAGGAGAGAAAAATGACGACTATTGTAGATGTATTCGGACGGGAAGTATTGGATTCCAGGGGAAACCCGACGATAGAGGTGGATGTTATTTTGGACTGTGGTGTCAGCGGCAGCGCGATTGTCCCTTCCGGCGCCTCAACCGGTGAACATGAAGCGGTTGAACTGCGCGATGGTGAAAAAGCGCGCTATTTAGGAAAAGGCGTTACCAAAGCAGTGGACAATGTGAATAATGTGATCGCTGAAGAAATTATTGGCGAAGATGCAACCGAGCAAATCATTATCGATCAGATTCTCAATGAAATCGATGGGACTGAAAATAAATCAACACTGGGCGCAAATGCAATACTGGGAGTATCATTGGCTGTTGCTAAGGCGGCGGCAAATGCGCTGGAACTGCCATTGTACCAATACATTGGCGGCGTTCATGCGCGAACGTTGCCGGTACCGATGATGAATATTATCAACGGCGGCGCTCATGCTGACAATAATGTGGATTTGCAGGAATTTATGATCGTACCGGCCGGAGCAGCCTCCTTTACAGAAGCGCTGCGCATGGGAGTTGAAACCTTTCATTCGCTAAAAGCAGTGCTCAAAGCAAAAGGTTACAACACCGCAGTTGGCGATGAAGGCGGATTCGCCTCTGACCTTAAATCAAACGAAGAAGCTTTACAGGTAATCGTTGAAGCTGTGGAGCGAGCTGGCTACAAGCTCGGAGAGGACATATTTTTCGCGCTGGATCCGGCTTCAAGTGAATTCTTTGATCAATCTCAAAAACACTTTTAAAATCAGAAAATAAAAAGCTGACATCGGAACAGATTGTTGACTATTACGCGAAATTAGTTGAAAAATATCCAATAATATCCATTGAAGACGGCATGGCTGAAGATGATTGGGACGGCTGGAAAATTATGACCGATAAATTGGGGCATAAAATTCAGCTTGTCGGTGATGATCTGTTTGTGACCAATACCAAACGGCTTGCCCGCGGAATCGAACTGGGAGTGTGCAACTCGATTCTGATTAAAGTCAATCAGATCGGCACGCTTAGCGAAACTTTGGACGCTATCGAAATGGCGCACAAAGCAGGCTATACGGCAGTAGTTTCTCACCGTTCCGGTGAAACCGAAGATACCACAATTGCGGACATCGCCGTCGCAGCCAATACCGGCCAGATTAAGACCGGGTCTGCTTCGCGAACTGATCGCATAGCCAAATACAATCAGTTGTTGCGGATTGAAGAATCACTGGGCGAAGCTGCCGTGTACGCCGGAACTGCTGTGTTTAAAAGATAATCGGTATCATTGTTTTGAATAAATGTCTCTAAAATTCGAGTTTTAACTGTTACCATTACAACAGCGAATATCTGTTAACACGATGAATAGAGATGAATGAGCAGAACTGTGGCAAATAAAAAGAAAGCCAGGGGCAAAAAGCCGAACCGCAGCCCATGGTATTATTTCATTTTCGTCGGAGTTGTTCTTGTCATATTTGTCTTTCTGAGAGGCAATTATGGTTTCGTTCATTATTTGCAATTGACAAAACAAAAAAAGCAATTAGTCCATGAAATCGAACAATTACGACAACAACGAGAGCAATTAAATACAGAAATTCAGCGGCTGATGGAAGACTATCAGTACATCGAGAAATTTGTCCGGGAAAAATATAAAATGGGTAAACCCGGAGAAAAAATCTTTTTTATGATTTCTCCGGGAGCTGAGGAAAATAAGGACGTGTTAAATGATAGCGAGGATGAATTTTCGCCAATTTCTGAATAATGTTGTATTGATCGATTGTCTGTTGATATTTTCAATCAAAATGATGCTTTAATTTTTCAAACAGAATTACTTTTAGACTCAATTTGAAGCTGCAGGTGGAACAATTAACCATTTTTAGATCGAAACATCATGTTTAAAAAAGTAAAACTTTATTTTCTAACCGGCTTGGTGGCGTTATCGCCGATCGTGTTGACCATTTTTATTATTTGGAAATTGTTTTTCGCCATTGATGGTTTGTTGCAAGGATTCATCAGCAAACATGTGCTGACCACGCTCGGATTAGAAGTTGCCGATAAACCGATGACCGGTTTAGGATTTATCTCGGTTATTCTGTTAATTTTGGTGACCGGTTTTTTAGCCAGAAATTATGTCGGTAAAAAAGTTCTCTCTATTGGAGATGCGATTGTCTCAAGAATCCCCATTATCAATCGTATTTATAATGCAATTCAACAAATAAGCCAGGCTTTTTTATCAGAAAAAACCGAAGTTTTTGAAAAAGCGGTTCTGATTGAATATCCGAGAAAGGGCATTTATTCAATCGGTTTTTTTACCCAGGACACAAAAGGAGAGGTACAGGATAAGCTGAACACAGATGTGGTGAGCGTTTTTTTACCGACCACGCCTAATCCGACTTCAGGCTATCTGCTATTTGTCCCTAAAGCTGAAATCGTTCCGTTGGAGATGTCGATTGAAGAAGCGCTAAAGCTTGTTATTTCGGGCGGGGCGATTGTTCCCAATTCGAAGAAAAGGATAATAGCGATGCATCCTGAAGTACTGATACCAAAACCTCCTTCTCAACCGGAACCTTAAACATTTTGTGGCGAGAAGAATGACATTAAACTCTTCAAAGCGCCAGGCACATCAAATCGTTAAAAATGTTTTAATTCATTGTGCATTATTGTTATGTTCTTTGATGCCGGCGTTGGTCGCAGCCGAAAAGGGGATACAATACCACATCGGTTTCGGACAGAGCCTGAATTCCTATCAATGGAACACCAATTTTTCTTTTCAGAAAAGGATCCAGGGAAGCGCTTTATTAACGGTTGCTGAAGATTTTAACTCTTCGCTCATTCGTCTCGGCAGCGAAGATAATAAATGGAAAGATGACCAGAAGTTGCGGATGGGGTTGCTGTATCCGATTTCGCCCACACTGGCGTTAAAATTCTCGGCGCAAGCCAATCAATTTACCGATAAACTATCCGGATTTGTCAGCGATATTCGAACAAATTCGGCGCTGGCGGGATTAGTGGCAAAACCATTAAACAAGGTTGAGATCAGCTCAAGCGCGGGCTATAAATATGATAGTCGATTAAATAAGAAAGACCGCGGCTTCACTTATCAACTGGACATTACAACTGATACCCTGAACCTGAACGACTATCAAAACCAATTTCTGTTATCATCCAATTCCGATCGCTACCAACAGCGGCGAAATAATGATTTTCTGTTCAGATACCGGGTCAAGAAACATTTTCAGCAGGATACTTATGATTCACTGACATTTTATTGGACCAAAAAACGTCGCGATAATTATGATCGGCTCGGCCTCGATGCCTTTTTTATTGAAAGTTTGACAGAGGAGATTCGGGGAGTAAGCCACTATTTGAGTTATGGCAGCCGGGACGGAATTCGTTTTGAGGTGAAGACAGTTTTAAACAGTCGACAAACCAGCGTGAGTAAGTTTTCTGAGACGACGCTTGTCGATGAGCGCTCAAAAAAAGAATTTGATTCAGAAAATCAGGCGGGGATACACTGGCGTCATCAGCGATTTAAATTGAACCTGGCTTTGGCTTTTATGACCGACAATCAAAAGAATCAGGTCCCCGACTCAGTGAAGTCGTCGCGTTTTTCCAGATATTTTTATTATATTTCACCGGACTTTGAGAGCTCACGATTTGTTCTGTCCGGATATAGCCAGATCAATTTCGGAAAAAACGATACTCTGGTAATGAGGGGGGCTGTCAGCCGATTCCAATATGACACACCGGAAAATAATGTCGACGACCGGGATGAATTTCGAATGAATTTTCAGATCTCAGCAATCCACCATTTTACTCCCTCCCTGAAAATGATAATTAACAGCAGCGTGAATCTTTATCACTTGGTTTATATTTATAAAGAGCGCAGCGCCAATAATAATTGGATGAGGATTTTTCGTCTCTATCCGCAAATTGTGTACCGGCCTAATCGCAAATTTGAATTGACACAAACCACGGAAGTTTTGGCAAACTATGTGGATTACGATTATGATACCGGCTCTTCATTAACCGACATCCGAAGTTATGTCTTTCGAAGGTTTGCGATGGAGCATTTGTTAAATGCTTACTTTTCGGATATGATGGGAATTTCATTCAGTTATAAATTTGAGATCGAAGAAAATGGCAAATTAAATTGGGATCGTTGGACAGAAATTTTGCTGACAAACCGGGTCAATCATTGGGTTCGATTCAATTTGAATTACCAATTTAAAGAAAAATGGTATCTTTCACCGGGAATTATTGTTTTTCAAAGAAAAGAAAGACATCAGGACCTATTTTCTTTGCAGCGGGCGACAAGTTCTCAAAGCGGGGATTGGCTCAGCTATGGGCCGACGTTGCGAATAATTTATCGCCCCCATGAGCGATTAAATCTCAGTTTTGAGGGCGTTCGAAGGGTGGTTGAAACACCGAATAAGCCAGCCAGTTTTATTGATTTTATCAATCTAAAATTAATGTGGTATCGGTGAAATTTTATGGGAGAGGCGGTTTGTCTTTAAAAAATAAAACAGTCTTCACAATGGAAGTTCCCAGTGATCTTAGAAAAGTTAAAGAGGTCGAAAGGGTAACTGAAAAAATTGCCAACTTGATGAAGTTAAAGGAGGATGATAAGGATAGTCTTGCCATTGCAGTAACAGAGATCGTCGCAAATGCGATCACTCATGGTAATAAGCATGATAGAAAAAAAAAAGTAACCATTACCTTTGAGTATTCCGATGATACCATTGTAGTGACTGTAGCAGATGAAGGTGCGGGATTTGACGCCAATAAAATTGACAATCCTCTCGATCCTGAAAATCTGCTTAAAGAAAGTGGGCGTGGTATTTTCATTGTTAAGGCGTTAATGGATGAAATAAAATTTATTAAAGGAGAACGTGGATCGATCGTGCGCATGGTGAAACGCAGCAAACGAACAGGTAGTTAAGGTAAATGTGTTAACGCCTCTGACAATATTGGCTGATTATGAACCTCAGCTTATCTAAAGTCAGGTTTCAGGACTGCGATTCAAAAATATTTGTTGATAAACTGTTTAGCGGCGGTTTTTATTGGTTGTTGATTGGCGTCATCAGTTCTTTTTTGAGCGATGTCAATTCTTCAATCGCGTTTTTCTTTTTTTGAATCCGCTGTAACAAAATATTTTCATCGCGATTAATTACCATCGGCGTCATCGTATCCGCGATTTTATTGGCTTGCAATGAAATCGATTCGTTCAAAGACACGATGCGTTTTTTTAATTTTTCAATTTTCTTTTCAATTACCTGTTTTTCTTCTTCACTGGTAATCATACCACTTTCTCCTTTATGCTAAAGTCTGTGGGTAGACAAACAGCCGCCGAATCAAACTGGGCGCCGATTATGAGTAATTAAAAATTGCATAAAATGATTTGAGAAAGCGGAGAGATTTTTGAAATTATTAATCTCTCGCTGTTCCGCAAAAAAGACAACACCCATCGCAGCAGAGCCGGATTTTGCAAGCAAGCATGCAAGACACATGCTAAATCCTT
>DSAU01000042.1 GCA_011046315.1 bacterium | reverse complement strand
TGATGGCGGTGCCGGTGTTTTATACGTTTTTTGCCGGGGAGGAGTGATTGGTTAGTGGTGAGTTGTGAGTTGTTCGTGGTGAGTTTCAGGAAAAGTGGAGTTGTTTGTGGTTTTTATTTCAGGCGCTCAATTTTAGCTATTTAAATTTGATATTGGTGGTGTACTGCAAATATTTATGACAAAAAGCCATCTTAAAAAAAACATTTGACAAATTGAAAATAATTTATTATAATAGAACTGCAACTTTGAACCACAGCCTGAATACAATTGACTGAAATGATTGCCAACCATACTGCATCATTGTTGATGATTCTTTTTTAAACTTTTGAACGACGGAAGACTGCCTGCTGAGTACTGGAGACTGCTGACTATTGACTGATTTTTTAGCATCTTTGGGGATTTGATCTATTTTTAAAAAGGTACGTTTCTTTTTCCAATTAGCGCCTTGATGAGTGAATTCGCAATAAGCTAACTCTGGATTACCGTCCACAATAATCCAGTGTTGACCACTTAATAACTGTTTTAAATTTTTTAACCTAACTTTTACCAAATATGTCCAGTTATAACTTTCTAACAAATCAAATAATTCGCCGTTAAAAAAACCACTGTCACCACGAAAAAATACGTGGTTGATCGTTGGCGGAAGAATAGCATTGATCTGTTTTATAAATTCACAAATACCATTAGCTGTATAAGCCGATCCAGTGCGAAACCAACTGTTGACAACCAGTTTGAGTTCACTGACGAAAGCTAAGAGCGGATGATAGCTTTTAGCGCCAGGCTTATGCGGATTGTATCCTTTTGCAGCGCCCTGTTGATGACCATAAACGGTTTTCACCATCGAGTCAACATCTAAAGTAATTGACTGCAACTTACTTTTTAACAACCAGTTGGTTGCCAATGGATATAACATCTTTTTGAAAATATTGGAACAAGATATAAGTTCTCAATCCAAAGTAAACCAATTTGGGAATCAGGAGATACCATTGAGCTGTACGGACACGCCCAGTTTGTCGATTTCGATTTTGATGGAGATCTTGATCTGGTTCTGGGATTCGCCAGTGGGTCTATGTTGGGTTATTTCAATGAGGGTTCAAAACAGCAACCATTCTGGCGTAAAGATACAACAGTTTTCGCCGGTATTCGAACTGAACAATCGTCATCGCCATATTTAATCGATTTCGACCACGATGGTGATCTTGATCTTGACTTAATTTCAGGCAACGGCTGGGGCGGCGTGCATTATTTTGAAAACCAGAGCTATCTGTCGGTTCAAAAAATTGAAATCAAACAGGAACTGGACTTCTGGCTATTTCAAAACTTTCCAAATCCATTTAATGAAGTGAGTCTTATCAAATATCAAATAGCGCAAACGAATCAAACAGTGAAATTAGAGATTTTCAACATAATGGAAAAAAATCAGAACCCTGGTAAATCAAAATCAAAACGAAGGCATTCATAATGCGCAATGGAACGGTAAAGATGATTCAGGAAATCAATTAGCCAGCGGTCTCTATTTTTGTCAATTGAAAACTGGGCATTTAGCATATACAATAAAATTGCTGCTGATCAGATAATATCTTCATGACCACCTACCAAATTGTCCTGAAGTTTTTCAAAGGGCGCCATCTTCAAAATATGTCAATGAAATAGCGCCCGCTAAAAAAATAAATCTTGACAATTTAACCTCAAATTGCTACTTTATTCCAGTCCGCAATTTTACTTATAAATTTGAATATTTGATCTCTGTATTAATAGCTGAAAATTAAAAGAGAAATAAATGGACCCAGCTATCCTCACCGTTCTGATGATCCTCATCGCCACGGTGGTTATGCTCGTTTTCGAATTTGTCCGCATCGACGTGGTGGCAATACTTTGCATGTTGGCGTTGGGCTGGACCGGCGTGTTGACGCCGCATGAAGCGCTCTCCGGTTTTTCGAGCAATGCCGTTATTGCCATGATGGCGGTCATGATTTTGGGACAGGGCATTGCGAAAACCGGTATTATGGATCGGTTCTCACGAGCCATCCTAAAAAAAGTGGGAACCAATAGACGACGAGTGATTGGGTTGATGTCGGTGTTCGTGGGGATGCTGTCAGGATTCATCCAGAATATCGGTGCCGCGGTGCTTTTTTTGCCGGGCATTTTGAATATCTCACGCCGGGGAAAAATTCCGGTGTCGGCTTTGATCATGCCGATTGGATTCGCCGCCATTTTGGGCGGCACATTGAGCATGGTGGGCTCGGGACCGCTGATTCTGATTAATGACCTGCTTCGCAACGCGGGCATGGCGCCTTACGGATTGTTCAGCGTCACCCCGGTGGGGATGCTGTTGCTGCTTGCCGGAATCGGTTTCTTTTTCATGTTTGGCAAATTCGTCTTGCCGGATTCAGCAGCGCCGGGTAAATCAGTTTCAGAACAGGAAAAACTCATTGAAGCCTTACAACTGCCGCATCATATCTGGCATTATTCCATTCCCCAAAGCAGCGCATTAGCAGGCAAAACGACCGAACAATCGGGCATCTGGCAAAAATTTAATCTGCATATTCTCGGAATTTGCCGGGGCAAAGAGGTGGAATACGCTCCCTGGCGTGAAACGAAATTTGAATCGGGTCAGGCGCTGGCCGGCGCTCCCATCTCAATGGCGTTTTTCACCGGCGCTATAGCTATGGTGTTGACCCGGGTGCTCTCTATTCAGGAAGCCTATTAATCCATCGAGTGGAAGATCGTTTTCCTGCTTGCCGGGCTCATTCCACTGGGAGTTGCCATGCAGAAAACCGGAACTGCCGCGTTTCTGGCAGAACGAGTGATGACGCTGGTGCAGGGGAGTCATCCGATTTTTATCGTTTTGACCGTTGCAGTTCTGGCCACCCTGTTTTCGCTGTTCATGTCCAACGTGGGTGCCATTGTGGTGCTGGCTCGGCTGGTGATGAGTATGGCAGAAATCGGCGGATTCGATCCCCGTCCTCTGGCTTTGATGGCAGCGGTGTGTGCGGCAAATTCCTTTATTTTGCCCACTCACCAGGTCAATGCGCTGCTGATGTCCTCCGGCGGCTATCGCAACATCGACTATTTTAAAGCCGGCGGCGGAATGACGTTGATTTTTTTGATTGTAGTGATGACAGCGTTTTACTTTTTTTATTTATAGCGCCGGAGGGCGGCACCTTTAGAGTCCGTCTATGATCAGTCGCTCGCCATAATAAACAGCGGTTTGGATTCAAAACTTTTATAAAACGGGCGCAGCCGGTCAGTGTTGTAATATTTTTCCACATCGACCAGTTTTTTATAGCTGGTCACCACTTCGATGGGCGCATTATCGTAACGACCGTTATTAAGAATG
This sequence comes from bacterium, assembly GCA_011046315.1. GTDB lineage: Bacteria > Zhuqueibacterota > Zhuqueibacteria > Thermofontimicrobiales > Thermofontimicrobiaceae > Kaytiofontadaptatus. The sequence goes on along the minus strand of DSAU01000042.1, from coordinate 4,153 downwards.
GTGAGCCGTCCAGACACACCCTCCAAAACCAAATCTAAAGCCAGATTGCCGTAAGCCATGGGTACGATGGAATCAATGGCATCCGGATTGCCGCAACGCACCAGATAGCCCAATCGCTGATTGATCACATTAATGCGCACGCCCTTGTTATATTTCGGAGTCAGCACTTTCAATTTTTCAGAAATTAAATCGCCAATGCCGCCCAATTTTTTGTGTCCGAACATGTCCTGCTCCTGATCCTGAAACACCATTTCAGTGCCATCAAACATGGCGCCTTCTGAAACCAGAACCACTGAATAGCGACTGGGATTGGTGAACCGATCATGTACCAACAACTCGGTCAGCCGCTCGATATCAAACCTGTGTTCGGGAATGACGCAGCGATTGGCAGCGCCAGCCATGGTGGGCAGCAGAGCGGTAAAACCAGCGTAACGCCCGAAAACCTCAATCACCAGGATGCGCTCGTGAGAGCCGGCAGAGGTTCTCAATTGATGCGTCAATTCAATGGTTCGCGTCACGCAGGTGCTGAAACCGATACAATAATCAGTGCCGGGTACATCATTGTCCATGGTCTTGGGAATGGCGATCACCTTGACACCTTCCTGGTGCAGTCGCACTCCGTAGCTCAAGGTATCATCGCCGCCAATGGGAATCAGATAGTCCAGTCCCAAAAAACCGATATTCTTTAAAACATCTGGCGTCAGGTCGTTGCGTTCGTTCTGATATTTATCTGTCAAATGTTCCGGAACACCGCCTTTGGGAACGCTGCTGGCTTTGGTCCGCGAAGTGTGCAAAAATGTCCCGCCGGTCCGCCCGATTTTATTGACCATTTCCTCGGTCAATGTAAAAAAATTATCCGAGTTATCTGCGCCTTTTTCCGGTATAATATCGATCATTCCACCCCAACCGCGCCGGATACCGATCACTTGATAATTCTCGCGAAGGGCGCGAATGGTTACGCCACGGATCGCGGGATTCAATCCGGGAACGTCTCCTCCGCCGGTCAAAATACCGATTCTGCCTTTTATCTTGTTGATGTTTGCCATGTCAAACTCTCCCTCTATAATTAAAAAAATCAAATTCCATTTTTATCATTTTCCCAGCGAAAGCATCGCTTTAAGGTCGTTCAATATAATATTTTTGATCGTGATAGTCAATAATTTTTTCTGCTTCTCAATAATTATCTTGACTCACCTGACGTCTTTTTGCCGGCGATTCTAAATCACGTATTGTCTCTCTTATTGATGGAGACTTCGACCGATGCCATCGCTTTATTAGAAAAAATATTAACAATAGTAACTGACAAGTTAAATTGTGTGTTTTTTTGGCAAGAAATTTTCTAATAACCATTGCATGTTATATCTTTTCAACGCCTTACAAAGGCTGTTTTTTCGGGCAAACTTTTTGGTGATAGCATTACGGAATTAGTTTCATTTTTAATTTTTAATGTTACCATTCAGGGACCCACTATTCCCTTTGGTTTGTTCTCGATCAGACTATAAAAAACCGGGATAAACGTTAACACAAAGATCATCGATGTCGCCAGTCCGCCGATCGTTGATAGCGCTAATGAAAACCAGATGCTGGTTCTTTCTTCTGCAAATAAAACCAGCGGCAACAATGCAAAAATTGTGGTACCGGTGGTCATCGCAACTGGACGAACCCGGTCGGCTGCGCCGGTGATAATTGCCTCGAACAATGGCAAGCCCTGTCGTCGCAGTGCGTTAATATGATCGACCAGGATTATGGCGTTGTTCACTACAATTCCCGAAAGAAAAATCACACCAATATAAGCCGAACGATCAAAGTTGGTATCGGTGAAATAAAAAATCAGAAAAACTCCGACCAGCGCTAAGGGGATGGTTAGAATAATTACTAACGGCTGGCGCAGCGATTCAAACAGCGCTGCGGTTACCATAAATACCAGCAAAATCGATAATGCCAGCACCCGATAGATTTGTTGCTGTTCTTCCGTTTTTAAAAAACCCCAGGTTTCTCGCTTCAATTCATATCCAGGAGGAAAGTGCGTGGTTTTGAGAATGGTTTCGACCAGTCGATCTCCCAATTTATAAGGACCGCGATATTCGAAAGTGATCCAGCGCTGGTACTGCTGGTCTTCACGGACAATTCGGGATAATACCTTTTGCTCTTCAATCGTTGCCAGTCTTTCCAGCCGAACCGATTCTCCATTTGGCGAGCGGAGTACGGTATTTTTCAGGTCTTCTAAATTGAACTTCTGAAACCCGGCCATTTTAATCCGGAAATCAATTTCCCTGCCATCAATTTTTAATCGCTGCAAATCCAGGCTTTCCCTCAGATAAGGCCGCAGTTGTTGCAGCACCTCAAAATTGGATAGCTGATATTTAGCAACCTCATCACGGTTCAGCATCATCACCATTTCGGAGCGATCTTCCCACCAGCCCCAGCCGCTGCTGCTGACATCGACGTCGCGAACCCGACTATAGCGTTGCAGTCGCTGTCCCACATTCTCGGCAAATTGCTTCACCTGCTTATAATTGTAGCCCAAAACTTTCAATCGAAAATTGGCGGATGCGCCGCCACCGCCGCTGTAAAAACCAGGACCAAAGCCAGAAATACTGACCGACAAACCGGCTAACTGCGTCGCTGCCCCGGTCAAATTCTCTTTGATAATTAACGGGATTGCGGTAAATTGCAGCGAATCCGGAAAATAGACCCTCATATAAGCGCGTTCGCTGGTGACCAATGCGCCAAATTTTTCAATCCCTTGTTCCCTGGCTAATTTATCTTCAAAAAAGCGGACAACCTGGTCCGTGCTTTCAATATCGGCGCCGGCTGGCATTCGAATGTACATGCTGATATAGGTATCGCCTCCCCAGCCGCTCCAGATCGCTCCTTTGGTCACATATTTATCAAAAACCAGGTAGCTGCCAACAAAAATAAAAATCGCAACGAGAATAATCACCCAACGATGATGCAATGCCCAGGTCAAGCCTCGCTTATATATTGAGCGTCCCCATTGCTCAACTGATCCGCCTGGTATGTCATTTTCCTGCATTTGAATCTCGCGCCGCAACACCTGGAAAGAAAGGGAGGGAATCAAAATAAATGCAACCAATAGTGATGACAGCAGGGAAAGACCTACTGCCATGACAAACGGCACATAGTACAAACGTAATTCGCCGGTCAGGTAAAGAAACGGCAGAAAGGCAACGACAGTGGTCAAAGTGGAAGCCAGAATCGCCAGGGCTACAGAGGTTGTTCCCTGGTGACAGGCATGGTTCAACGGGGCACCACGGCGCCAGAAGCGCTCGATATTGTCCAATACCACGATGGAATTATCCACCAACATGCCGAATCCCAGCGAAAGCCCGGCCAGGGTTAGCAGATTGAGTCCTATCTTCGCAGCGTAAAAGAAGTTCATCGTGAGAAGCACCGAGAAAAAAATCGTGGTCAGAATAATAACCGGCATTCTGAGTTTCCGCAGGAAAAAAAATAACACCAGAAAGATGACCAGCACCGAAAAAATCGAGCGGAAACCCAGATCCCGCAGTTGCTTTCGAATCGCTTCGCTCTGATCGGAGAGCTTGATCAATTTCATGGTCGCGGGAAACTTTTCGGATAGTTCTTCGATTTTTTGGAATACCCGATCGGCGACTTTGATGGTATTGGTGCCAGGCTCACGGATAATGTTAATACGAATCGTAGGATTCCGATTGATTCGACTGAGCTGTGTGGCATCCTGAACGCTACGAACCACCGAGGCAACGTCCCGGATGCGGATCATTTGCCCTTTGTCATTTTTGACGAGCGCATTGGATATTTGATCGATGGAGGCGAGCGGATTGCGAACCACCAGGTCGAACCGGTAATCCCCTTCGACAAGATGTCCCACCGTGTTTTCTGCAGATAGCTCCCGGATCGTTTGCGCGATTTGATTATGCGCTACGCCAAACAGCCCGCTTTTCCATTCATCGAGTATGACGTGAATCTCGTCATCAAGACCGCCCGATATCTCCACTTCAGCCACACCGGAGACGCCCAGCAACGGTCCGCGAATATGTTCCACCGCATATTTTTTCACCTCCAGCGGGGAATAATCCCCATACAATTGATAGGCGATAAAATCTGAGGTCTGGAATTCCTGGGGCACGTATTTGGTGATTTTGGGCGG
>DSAU01000043.1 GCA_011046315.1 bacterium | reverse complement strand
TGCTGGGCATGACGACCGGTCCCCATCGATTCCAGTTTTATTTCAACGATAAATTTTTTGCCAATTACACCTTCAACGGAAATCAATTAAAAACCTTTGAGACTTTCGCTACGCTGGAATTCAGCCAATCCGGTTACAACAATTTGCGGATCGAGTATTCCGGATATTCGCCGGAGAGCCAGGCATACGTTGACTGGTTTGAAATACAGTATCGTCGCCGGTTCGCGGCTGAAAATGATTACCTGTGGTTTTCGCAACTCGATGACGGACCTCAAAAATATTACCTCACTAATTTTTCCAGCAACAATATTCAGCTTTATGACATTACAGATTGGGCGAATGTGGAAGCGGTCTCCGGCGGGCAAATAACGTCCGGCTCGCTTTCGTTTGTAGATGACGCGATGGGATTTCCGAGACGGCAATATATTGCAATTACTGAGGCTGCTTTTCGAAAACCATTAACCATTGAGAAGGTAACGCTGGCTGGGTTAAGGGAGCAGACAGAAGGCGCTGATTTCATCATCATTACTCACGATGATTTCTATCAGAGTATTTTACCGCTACAACAACATCGGGAGCAGCGAGATAATTTGAAGACAATGGTGATTAAGGTAAATGATATTTACAATGAGTTTTCCTGGGGGTTGTTCGATCCCACGGCAATACGGGACTTTATAAAACACGGTTACGAAAATTATAATCCGCAGCCAGCGTACGTTCTGTTATGCGGAGACGGAACCTATGATTATAAGAATATCATATCCAATATCCATAAAAATTGGGTTCCCACCTATCAAACAACCGAGCTTAGTGAAAATATCAACCGCACCTCTGACGACTGGTTTGTGACCGTTCACGGTAGTGATAACAAACCTGATTTGGCGATCGGCAGGTTTCCGGTGCAATCGGCTGAGGAGGTGGAAAATGTTGTCAAAAAAATCATCAGTTATGAAAACCAACCGCTGTTGAATCCGGATGATCTCACCATTTTGGACGATTGGCGTAATGTGGTGACAATGGTAGCGGATGACGAATTAACCAGTGATTCAGATAATGAAACCATCCATACCCGTGACGCAGAAATGATTATCGAAGGTTATGTGCCAAATTCATTCGAAAAGGCAAAGGTGTATTTGATCGAATATACTTCAGAGAAGGATCCGTCAACCTCAGGCATTATGAAACCGGCTGCCACGGCAGCGTTGTTGGAGCGAATAAACAAGGGAACCTTGATTGTCAATTATGTGGGACATGGCGCGCCGCAACTGTGGGCACACGAACGGGTGTTGAAGGAGAGCCGGGATTTTGAGCGCATTCTAAATAAAAATAAACTCGCCTTTTGGGTAGCTGCCACCTGCGATTTTGGGCGGTTTGATGATCCCTTGGAGCGTGGGTTGGCAGAGAAATTGTTTGCGGCCAAAGATCGCGGCGGCGTCGGATTTATGAGCTCTGCCCGTCTGGCTTATGCAACTGACAACACCGCTCTCAATCGCAGGTTTTTTACTAATCTTTTTTATGGGGAAAAGCCAACCGCGAGGTTGGGGATTGCTTTAATGAAAGCAAAACTTTCCGGTTATAACTCGACCAACGATCAAAAATATCATCTTTACGGCGATCCGACTATGCGTCTCAACGCACCTCAATTCGATGCAAACATCACCCAAATCCAGCCGGATACATTGAAAGCATTGGAAACAATTTCGGTATCCGGGAATGTGTCTGCTACTGCTCCGGAATTGTCCGGTTTTTCGGGAAAAGCGCTGCTGAAAGTGTACGATTCACAGCGTTCCAAATCCTATGTAACAGCACGGAATTCGATTATTAATTATATTTCACCCGGAAAGTCGATCTTTCGAGGCATCGTCTCTGTGGAGCAGGGGCAATTTAGCGGTCGCTTGATTGTTCCAAAAGATATTAACTACGGCGGCGATCAGGGGAGAGTCAGTTTGTATTTTGCCGATCATGAGATTCACGGCGTCGGCTATCGCAATGGGCTCTCTGTGGGCGGTACCGCATTTATGGTCGATCACGAAGGACCGTTGATCAATATCGGCTTTCAAGGACAAAAATTTTTCGATGGCGGCGTTGTGGGAAAGAATGCGATTTTGGAAGTCGAAATCGCGGATAGTGTCAGCGGCGTCAATATTGTCGGTGAAATCGGTCATCACATTACAATGGTTTTGGATGATCAGGAAAGCAACCCGATACTACTTACCGATTATTTTAATTATTACGAAAACAATCACAAAGCCGGTCTGATTATATATGATTTTGGCGCTCATCAGTTTGGCGACTCTTTTGGCTTGCCCGAGGGAGAACATAAAATTACCATAAAAGCCTGGGATAATTTTAACAATTCCTCCATTGTGTCAGTAAATTTTAGCGTTGTTGCTGATGATGTCTTAGAGATAACCAATCTGTTCAATTTTCCCAATCCCTTTTCTTCGAACACCACTTTTACCTTTGCAGTCAATCATGATTGCGATGTGAAAATCAAAATTTACACCGTGCGCGGAACCCTGATCCAGACGCTGGAAGCGCCGTCGCTAACCGGGGGGTATAATCAAATTTTCTGGGACGGCCGGGATCGCGATGGCGATCAAATTGCCAACGGAGTTTATCTTTACAAAGTCATTGCCAAAAAACAGCAGTTGGATCGAACGTTATCCCGAGAAAAAATCGGTAAACTGGTCATGGCGAGATAAAAAAAATGGGTTCTCCGAGGCGGGAAGTTGGAGAACCCAAGTTCGTAATGCAGAACAGCAAGAATTCGGGTCAAATCTGCTGTTAGGGTTGGACAGTTTTGCTTTTTATCAACCTCCAATTAATAGTTGTCTTGATCTCACACGGCTGTGGATACTAAGCTGTTGATCAAGATTTATTAATAATAGTGGTGTTTATCTTTTTACAAATTTAATGCCATTAATAAAAATTGAGAAAAGACAACATAACTATAATAAAAATAGCGAAATAATGAATCGACATACCAATCTTATTGAAAATAAAGGAAATAACAAAAAAAATCGATTGACATGTGTTCCGTGTTGAGACACTGTATCAGTTTAGTTCAGTAATGATTGAAACAGCCTGATGTCGAAATTGCTTTGTTGTGAAGATGAATAAAAAAACCTGTTTCTCTGATGCAACATTGGAATGGTGAATTTCTCCTGCAAAAAATTTTTTTGCCCAGATTTAGTTTCAAAAACTATCGGACACTATGAACACATTACACAAAAATGATATCATTCGTTTGCGCATTGAAGCGCTGGCTTTTGGTGGGCAAGGAGTAGCTCACACAGACGAAGGTTTCACAGTTTTTGTCAGAAATGCGCTACCTGAACAAGAAGTGGATGTTAAAATTGTTAAAAAGCGAAAAAACTATGCTGAAGCTATAATTAACCGGGTAGTGTCAGCTTCTCGTTTTCAAGTCGAGCCACGTTGTTCCTATTATGGCGCTTGCGGTGGATGTCTGCTTCAGCACCTCGATTATGCAGAGCAACTGGTTCAGAAACAACGCCAGGTCATCGAAACCATCGAACACATCGGCGGGTTTCAAGATTTAACAATGTTATCGATAATGCCCTCGCCGGAGCAGTATTATTACCGGAATAAGATGGAATTTTCATTTTCAAACCGCCGCTGGCTGACACATTCGGAAATTAGTTCTCAACAGATTTTCGACAATAATTTTTGCCTGGGGTTGCATGCGCCGGGAAGATTTGACAAGGTAGTGGATGTTCATTGCTGTTTTTTGCTGTCTGAGCGGAGCAATCTTGTTTTAAATCAGATACGGGCTTTTGCCAAAAATAGCCAATTGGCGCCTTACACGACACAGGATCACAGCGGTTACTGGCGATTTGTGGTGATTCGCGAGTCAAAACAACTTGATGGGATGATGGTTAATTTGGTAACGGCGGCAGATTCAGCGGGAGACCGCTTGCTCGAGCAATTGGCGCAGCAACTGACAACGACCTTCCCGTTTATCACAACAGTGGTACACAATATTAACAAAAAAAAAGCACAGATAGCTGTCGGCGACGAGGAGCGGATTCTTTTCGGTCCAGGATATATTGAAGAAAAACTTGACGATCTGATCTACCGGATTTCCGCCAACTCATTTTTTCAAACCAATAGCGCTCAGGCTGAAAATATGTACCGTTTGATCGCGCAATGGGGAGATTTTAATAAGGATCAGGTGGTATATGACCTCTATTGCGGCGCCGGCAGTATTGCGCTGTTCATTGCAAATAAAGTGCAAAAGGTTGTCGGTTTTGAAATTGTGGCGCAGGCGCTACGCGATGCAGAGCTAAACAGCCGGATAAATCGCATTGCAAATTGCGAATTTGTTGAGGGCGATTTAAAAGATCAATTTGCTGATCCGGCTAAAGTTTTAGCGCGTTATGACTGGCCGGCGATCATTATCATCGATCCGCCCAGGTCAGGAATGCATCCCAGCCTGCCCGATAAAATTGTTCAACTCCAGCCCAACACAATTTTCTATGTGTCGTGCAATCCGGCGACGCTTGCCCGTGATCTTAAATTAATTTGTCAGGATAAATACCGAATCGATTTGATCCAGCCCATCGACATGTTCCCCCATACCGCGCATTGTGAAACAGTAGTGCGACTGCTAAAAAAATAGGCAACAATTCAACGCCAACAAAAAAACCCTGCCAGAACCAGCAGGGCTTTTTTGTCGAATGCGTTTGAGATTTATTTTTTTGTTTTGTCTGTCATCCTGGAGTTCTCAAAAGCCAAATCCAGCACATCACTCATTTCTTCGAGAAAATGGAAAGTCATCTCTTTTTGAATGTGGTCCGGAATCTCCACCAGATCTTTTTCATTTTTTTTGGGTAACAACACGGTTTTTATGCCTGACCGATGGGCTGCCAATACTTTTTCCTTGATCCCACCAACCGGTAAAATATTTCCGCGCAGTGTAATTTCCCCGGTCATGGCAACATCGCTGCGAACTTTTCGGTTTGCCAGCAGCGATACCAGCGCTGTGAACAAGGTGATACCTGCTGACGGTCCATCTTTGTGAATGGCGCCGGCAGGTATGTGGATATGAATGTCGTAGTTTTCATAAAACTCGTTTTCCACATTTAAAGTTTGAGCTTTAGAGCGAATGTAAGAGAGCGCAGCCTGGGCTGACTCTTTCATCACGTCACCCAACTGACCTGTCAACATGAGTTTACCTTTACCTGCCATTTTAGTGGCTTCGATGAACAAGATATCACCACCGACCACAGTCCAGGCAAGTCCCACCGCAATTCCGGTTTCGTTAATTCGTTCGGCGGTTTCAGAGAAATATTTTTTAGGTCCAAGATATTTTTCAACGGATTTGGGAGTGATTATTTTTTTTCTGACGTTTTCGATGTTCTCGGCGCTGGCGACATCCTTGGCAACGCCGCGGCAGACACTGGCAATTTGTCGCTCCAGATTACGAACCCCAGCCTCCCGGGTGTAAGAATTGATCATCAGGCGAATTGCATTGTCGCGAAGAGAGATCAGCTTTTTGGATAAACCGTGTTCGCTGACTTGTTTGGGAACCAGAAATTCTTTCGCAATCTGTAGTTTGTCTTCCTCGACATAACTGGGAATTTCGATAATTTCCATTCTGTCCTTGAGCGCTGGTGGAATTGGTTCCATCATATTAGCTGTCGCGATGAACATAACTTTGGACAGATCAAACGTCACCTCCAGATAGTGATCGCTGAAAGAAAAGTTTTGTTCCGGGTCCAAAACTTCCAGCAGCGCTGAGGAAGGATCACCACGAAAATCGTGTCCCAGCTTATCAATTTCATCCAGCATAAACACCGGGTTGTTAGAACCGGTTTTCTTAATACCTTGAATAATTCGTCCCGGCAGCGCGCCGATATAGGTTCGACGATGCCCTCGGATTTCTGCTTCATCGCGGATCCCACCCAGGGACATGCGGATGAATTTTCTCCCCATTGCCTCGGCAATTGAACGTCCCAGCGATGTTTTACCCACGCCGGGTGGTCCAACAAAACAGAGGATCGGGCCCTTCATGTCCTTTTTTAATTTTCGTACCGCCAAATATTCCAAAATTCTTTTCTTCACTTTTTCCAGATTGTAGTGATCAGCGTTGAGTTTTTTCTGAACCGGAATTATTTCCAGATTGTCTTTGGTCGATTTTGACCATGGCAATTCGATCAACCAATCGAGATAGGTTCGTGAAACCGTGTACTCTGCGGATGACGGGTGCATCTGTGATAGCCGATCCAGCTCCTTTTCCGCCACCTTTCTGGCCTCCTCGGTCATCTTAGCCTTTTTAATCTTTTTGCGGAGTTCCCCGATTTCCGACCCTTCGCTATCCTCTCCCAATTCTTTCTTTATTGCTTTCAATTGCTCGCGCAGATACATTTCACGCTGGGTCTGACCTATTTTATTTTGAATGTCGGATTGAATTTTTTCGCCCAGCTCCAGCGTTTGCAGCAGCTTGTTGATGGTAATATTGGCTTTATTCAACCGTTCGCTGATATTGAAGGTTGACAAAATATCCTGCTTTTCTTCAATACTGACGCCAGAAAAAGCCGTCGTCATATCAGCCAGCATGCCTGGGTCTTTGATGTTGGAAATCATCACCAGTTGTTCATAGGTGATGTCGCTGGAAAGTTCAACAATGCGTTTGAAAATATTGCGTAAATTTGCCGCCAGCGCGCTAACTCTGTCCGGATCATCGATTTTGATGTTTTCGTTTCTGATCGGTTCAAAAATTGCCTTAAAAAACGGCTGTTCCTGGCTGAAAGTAATTAATTTTAATCGGTACAATCCCTGGATCAGAATGGTTTTACTCCCATCGGGCATGTCGATTGTTCGCATGATTTTGGCAGCGGTGCCGATGATGTGAAGGTCTTTTGCATCCGGGTCTTCAGTGACCGCGTTCTTCTGCGCCAAAATGGCAACAATGTTTTCCTCTTTGTTGATATCAGCGAGCAGTTTTAAAGATTTTTCCCTGGCAACCGTAATTGGCAAAAATTGTTGTGGGAATAGCACTTCATTTCTGAGCGGTATTACCGGCAAAATAGTTGGAATCGATGTTGAATATTCTTTTTTAAATTCACTCATAATCGATCTTTTCACACTCCAATCATATAATATTTTAGATTGTCTTCAAGATTAAAAAATATTTGACCAGATAAAAAGGCAAAATACATGCCAGCATTAACGAAAATGATCTATAACACTGTAATTAAAGTGGTTATAGATTGGAAATCATGTTGAAAAGGAAAGCACGATTCTGCCAGCCCTGACTTCATTTGTCAAAATGACAGGGCATTAATGTCATGCCCCTTGAAGCCTTTGCCTCCGCAAATTGATTAAATTGCCTTGACTACTTACTGCTTGTAATTTTTTGTAATGCATCAGTGTTGGGTGGATTACTGATGCCATCGCTTGACATTCAGATCATTTTGTTAAACGCTAATCTTTTCAAATTAACTAAGCAATTGCATCGATTGTATCGAATAG
>DSAU01000151.1 GCA_011046315.1 bacterium | reverse complement strand
TGGTTCACGAAAAATTGTACCGGTCAAAGAATTTGACAAAAGTGAACTTTGGCGAATACATTCAAAGCCTAGCCCACAATTTGTTCCGCGCCTACCAGATCAATACCAATCGAATCAAGTTGAAGCTGAATGTTTCGAAAATCGGTCTGAATATTGAATACGCCATTCCATGCGGATTGATCATTAATGAGCTGATCACTAATTCGCTCAAATATGCGTTCCCAAAATCGATTGATAAAACGGGATTGATAGAAATTTCTTTGGGCAAGATAAATAGTCAGCAGATCGAATTGGTTTTAAAAGACAACGGCGTCGGTTTGCCCGACGATATCGATTTTAGAAAAACGCAATCGCTGGGCTTGAAGTTGGTCTCATCTCTGGTCGAAAATCAGCTCGAAGGTACAATCGCGCTGGATCAGGCAGCCGGGACAACATTTCGGATTACATTTGGGCTGGCAGGATGATATCCGTTTCCATCGGTAAGTGAGGTTCTATGGAACAGTAATATAAAGCATTGCATAACCCATAATAATTTGCTATATTTGCGCGTTGCGCAAGTCCAATACTGCCTAAAGCAGTTCGATCTTTGCTGGACTGATCAAAAAAAATCTGAGGTACAGATTATGACAGGGCAGCAGAAAAATACAATTCTGCTCGTGGAAGATGAAACCATTATCGCCATGCAGGAAAAGATGGTACTTGAGGATTTTGGTTACAATGTTATCACTGTCAATAGCGGTGAAAGCTCTATTGAGTTGGTAGATACGAATCCGGATATCGATTTGATCTTAATGGACATCAACCTGGGCAGTGGGATTGACGGTACACAAGCCGCTGAAAAAATTCTTTCCAAACACGATCTTCCGTTGGTATTTTTATCGTGCTATGTTGATCGTGAAACCGTGGAAAAGACCGAGGGCATAACCTCGTACGGATACATCGTAAAAGATTCAGCAGATACAGTGCTCAATGCTTCGATAAAGATGGCTTTTCGTCTTTTTGAAGCCAGGGTGAGGGCGAAGGAGAGGGAAAAGGCACTGCAGGATAGCGAGGAAAAGTTCCGGTTGTTGGCAGAAAACGTACCGGGTGTGATCTATCTGTGTAACAACGATGAAAAATGGACCATGCTATACCTTAACGAGGCAGTAGAGGAAATCACCGGCTATCATAGAGATGAATTTCTGCAGGACCGGATAAGCTTTGTGGATCTCTATCATCCGGATGACAGTGCAGCAATTTTCAAAGAAGTTCAAGCTGCGCTGGCGAAGCAGGAGCAATTTCGCCTCATTTATCGGATCAAGCATCGCAACGGCGAATGGCGCTGGATCGAAGAGACTGGTGTCGGCATCTATCAGAATGGTGAAGTAGAATTGCTCGAAGGCTATTTAAACGACATCACTGAACGTAAAAGGATGATAGAAAAACTACAGGAAAGCGAGGCGAAGTACCGCTTCCTGGCTGAGAGCATGAACGACATTATCTGGACCACCGACCTTAAGATGAATATTACCTATATGAGCCCGTCCTTTGAAAAGGTGCTGGGGTTTGTTGTCGATGAGGGAATGACCTTACCCATCAAAAAATTACTCACGCCCGGGTCGATACGACTGGCTAAGACAACTCTGGTTAATGAAATGCGTGGCGATGAGAAAAGAGATCCGGGCAGGTTTGTGTTCCTCGAACTTGAGTTCTACCACAAAAATGGATCTGTCAGGAATTTGGAATCCAGCTTATCTTTTATTCGTAACGAGAACGGAAAGCCAGCCGGAATATATGGACTCTCCAGGGACATCACCGAGCGCAAACGTGCCGAGGAAACAGCTAAGAGTAGCGAGGAACAAATTCGAAGTATTTTTCGGGCGGCGCCGATTGGCATCGGAATCGTACGGGATAGAATATTGCAGGACGTAAATCCTCGATTATGCGAGATGACCGGTTATCAAAAAGAGGAACTGATTGGCGTCAGTGCAAGGATTCTTTATCCCAATCAGGAAGAATTTGACTTTGTGGGCAAGGAAAAATACAGACAGATTGCGGAAAAAGGCACCGGATCCGTTGATACGCTCTGGAGGAAAAAAGACGGATCCATCATCAATGTCTTGCTATCTTCTACACCGATAGACGTTAATCATCCGGAACGAGGCATGACTTTCACCGCACTTGATATCACCTGCCGTAAACAGGCGGAGCAGGCGCTGCGAGAAAGTGAGGAGCGATACCGTTTGATGTTTGAGAGTTCCAGGGACGCCATGATGACCCTTGAGCCGCCTTTGTGGGAGTTTACTTCAGGCAACCCAGCAATATATGATATTTTCAAGGTAAAAGATGTCGCAGAGTTTACCTCGCTTAAACCGTGGGAATTGTCTCCCAAATATCAGCCCGATGGACGTCTCTCAATAGACAAAGCCAGGGAGATGATCGATAAAGCCATGAGCGAGGGGCATCACTTCTTCGAGTGGGTGCATAAACGGTTGAATGGAGAAGAATTTCCAGCTACTGTACTGCTTACCAGAGTTGAAATGGCTGGCAATGTCTTTCTCCTCGCCACGGTTCGTGACATCACCGACCGCAAGCGAGCAGAGGAAGAGATAAAACGACAATTAGCAGAAAAGGAAGCCTTGCTCAAGGAAGTTCATCACCGAATAAAAAATAACATCGCATCGATCGGAAGCCTGTTATATTTACATGCTAAAGCTATTACCAATCCCGATGCAAAAACCATATTGCAGGATGCAATAGGCCGCGTGAACAGCATGCGGATGCTTTATGACAAACTGCTGCTCACAACCAGCTATCAACATGTTTCGGTGAAAAATTATTTCGATGATTTAATCGATACCATTGTCAATATTTTTCCCGATAAAGCAAATATCACCCTGGAGAAGCGAATTGATGATTTTCAGCTTGACGTAAAACGGCTGTTTCCCATTGGTGTCATCCTCAATGAACTTCTGACCAATATTATGAAATATGCATTTATCGGCAGGGATGAGGGTTTGATTCGGATTACATTAGCAAAAAATGGAAAAAATGTTAGGCTCACTGTTCAAGATAACGGCAGGGGAATGCCGGAAAATTTTGATATTGATAAATCAAAGGGATTCGGTCTGATGCTGGTAAAAATGCTGACCCAGCAATTGGAGGGAAAATTCACTATGGAAAACCTGAACGGTGCCAGGAGCATTATTGATTTTGATATTTAGATTGATATTTTGCTGATCATTTCTGGGTTTCAATCCATTATAATCAAATATTTGGGTTTAAAATGCCTGAAATTATGATGGAAATTTTTGAAATTTCAAAGCGCGTGAAAAAAACTGGAGTTTGATAAGATGAAAAAGAGGATATTGGTCGTCGAAGATGACAATATTATCGGCATGGAGATTCGCGATCGGGTCGAAAATCTGGGTTATGAGGTGTCCGAATTGTTATCTTATGGCGAACATGCAATCGCAAAAGTCAGCGCTATCATGCCCGATTTAATTTTAATGGATATTCGCCTAAAAGGTGATATCGATGGAATTGATGCGGCTGAAACGATACGAAAAAAATATGATATTCCGGTTGTTTATTTAACCGCTTATGCCGATGATAACACGCTGAAGCGCGCCAAAATAACCGAACCATTTGGTTATGTGCTCAAACCGTTTGAGGAACGAGACCTCGCCTCCACCATTGAAATGGCAATTTACAAGCATCAGATGGACAAAAAGATCAGAACGAACGAGAGATGGCTTGCCACGACTTTGAGAAGTCTCGGTGACGGTGTTATTGCTATCGATAAACAGGGACAGGTCGATTTTATGAATCCGGTCGCTCAACAATTGACCGGCTGGGAAATGGGCAAAGCGCGCACTAAAAAGTTCGAAAATATTTTTAAAATTATTGACAATGAAAATCGTCGTCCCATTGATAACCCGATCAAACAGGTTCTGAGCAGCAAAAAATCGGTCGAGCTTTCTGAAAACACCCTGCTTGTCTCCAAACAGAAAATCGAGCGTCCGGTTTTGGGAATCTTTTCTCCCATTATCAGCGATAACGGGGATGTATCTGGTATTGTAGTGGTTTTTCAAGATAATACCGAGCGCAAACGTTCCCGAGAAGTTCTCGAGCTGCAAAGTCGCTATAATGAATTGAGAGCCACGTTATGGAAAATTGCTGCGGATAAAACTTTAGGCGAGGAAGACCTAATCTCCCGGATGAATCAGTGTTTGGGTCCGGTATTGGGTGTGAGCCGGGTGAGCTATAATAAACTTTATGGTAACTATTTGGATGAAGGCGAATTTAAATGTATTTTAGAGTGGTGCGCTGATGGAATCAGCTCCTCGCTTGGCGCAGCCCTGCCGGCAAAAATTGCCAACCCTTTGTTGAAGTTTAAAATGACGGCGCTGGATCGGCAAAAGATAATGGATACGCTGCCCAAAGCGCTGCATGCGATCGCCGCTCCGGTTATCAGTGTTTTTGAGAAAAAATATGATATCGAATCGATCCTGATGGTTCCGTTTTATGTAGATAAAACTCTGGAAGGGATAATTTCTTTTGATGTTTGTAAATCTCAAAAAAATAAACCCGAGTGGACGAAGGAAGCCAAAACTTTGATCGCCGAAGCTGTTGATATTGTGTCGAACTTTATCATTCAAAAACGAAGTGAGAGTGCGCTGCGAATCAGCGAAGAACGATTTAGAACAATTATTGAAGCTGTTCCTGATTTGATTTATATAAAAGATCGCTTTCTAACCTATACCCACGTCAATCCGGCAGTGGAAAAATTATTTGATAAAACTGCTGTTGAAATTATTGGACTATCCGATGATGAATTGTTTGGTTTTAAGGTGGTTACCAAAAACAGCAAAGATAATGATTTGCGAGTGCTTAAAGGTGAAATTGTCAGTGAAGAAGCCTACGGTATTTTCAGTGGCCGTACAATAACATTCGAGGTTGTGAAAGTTCCGCTCAGGGACCATAAAGGCGCGATCGTTGGAATTTGTGGGGTGGCGCGTGATATTTCAGAACGAAAAAAATCTGAAAAGATTCAAAAAGTTTTATTCGAAATCTCTAATGCTGTAATTATGACTCAGGATCTGTATGGATTATTTAAGTCGATGAAAGAAACGCTGGGGCAGGTTGTGGATACCACCAATTTTTTCATTGCTCTTTATAACGAAGAAACTAAAATGCTCTCGCTGCCCTATTTTGTCGATGAAAAGGATAAATTTACTGAGATGCCCGTCGGTAAAACCTTAACATCCTATGTTATCAAACATAAAAAAACGATGCACGTCAGAGAAAATGAAATATATGACCTGGTAAAAGCAAAGGAAATTGAAATTGTCGGAACCGTTCCAAAAGTATGGCTGGGCGTCCCTTTAAGAAGCGGTGATAAAGTTGTCGGTGTCATCGTTGTACAGAATTATGAGAACGCCTCTATATACACCGAGGAACATTCAGGAATTTTGGAATTCGTATCCGGCCAAATAGCGATGGCAATAGAACGCAAGCAGGCAGAGTTGGAACGAATCCGGCTGGCAACTGCCATCCAATTTGCGGCGGAAGCCATTTTAATTACCGATGAAGTCCCCAGGATTCAATATGTCAATCCGGCTTTTGAAAGCATTACCGGCTATAGAGCTGAAGACGTGCTGGGGAAAAATCCAAGCATGTTAAGCAGCGGCAAACAGGGTGAAGCCTTTTATCATCAATTCTGGGATATAATTTCCAGTGGAAAAACCTGGATGGGGCAGTTCGTAAATCGAAAGCAAAATGGTTCCTTTTACGAGGCTTCTGCAACCGTTTCTCCGATTTTTGATGAGTCCGGCAAAATTGTCAATTACGTTGCCGTTACACGAGATGTCACCAAGCAACACCAATTGGAAATGCGGCTGCGCCAGGCGGAAAAGATGGAAGCTATTGGCACGCTTGCCGGCGGGATTGCTCATGATTTTAACAACATTATTGGCGCCATCATTGGTTATGCTGAATTGTCGCTGGACGATGTCAAAGATGAGTTGCTGTTGCGCAACCTAAATCAGATCATTAAAGCCAGCCATCGCGCCAAGGATCTGGTTCAGCAGATTTTAGCGTTCAGCCGGCAGGGGAAGCAGGATCGCAAACCGCTGCAAATGAGTTTGATCGTTAATGAAGCTTTGAAGCTGATCAGAGCGACTTTGCCAACAACCATTGACATTCGCACCAATATCGAAGCAAAAACAAGTCTGGTGTTTGCTGATCCGACAAACATCCACCAAATTATCATGAACCTCTGTGCCAATGCTGCGCACTCGATGCGGGAACGCGGCGGAGTACTTGAAGTGAGTTTGAAAGATATTCAGGTCGAATCGGATATGGTGAAACAATTTCAAGAGCTCAAGCCGGGTGGTTATGTTAAATTGATGGTGAAAGATTCCGGGAACGGTATCGATTCCAGTATTGTCGACCGGATTTTTGATCCCTATTTTACCACTAAAAAGGTGGGCGAAGGCGCTGGTATGGGACTGGCGCTGGTTCACGGTATCATTAAAGCTTATCAAGGCGAAATTACGGTTTACAGTGAACCTGGCAGAGGCACAACCTTTAACGTATTTTTACCGCGGATTGTCTCCAAAGCAAAGAAAGAAGCGAAAAGGGCAAAATCGCTTCCCCGGGGCAGCGAAACGATTCTATATGTTGACGATGAAGAAAATCTGGTGAATGTCGGCTCTCAGGTTATGGAACGGCTCGGTTATAAGGTGGTCAGTACTAGCAGCAGTCAGAAAGCCTGGGAGTTATTCCAGGCAACACCCGAAAAGTTTGACCTGGTCATCACTGACCAGACCATGCCGGAAATGACCGGCGCCGAACTGGCGAAAAAACTAATGGGACTTCGTCCTGATGTTCGAATTATTCTTTGCACCGGATTTAGTGAAATCATCTCCAAAGAAAAGGCAAAAGAGATGGGAATACGTGAATTTGTGATGAAGCCGTTGTTTTCCGAAGAACTTGCAAATGTAATTAGGAAGGTACTGGATAATTGATCGGGATATTGATGGGAATGACCTGTTGAATTGCTGGTTTTTTTGTTTTTTAATGAATTAGACCGTAGAGGATCGTGGGTGAGGTAGATGTGCATCCCCTACACAGCGGTTCATGAATCCTAAATTTTGATCGTTTTGCTGTCATTGCGATACCGTTTCAGCGGGATAACATAAATCTCTATAATTAAAGAGATTGCTTCGTCTCCGTCGGTTGACCGATCTTTGCAATGACATGTAATTTTGAATTTTTGTGAGTTCATGGACAGCCTGTACAATCGCAAAATCGCTTTATTTGAAACTGATATTTTATAGTGGCCATCCATATTTATAATAGATGAATAGCAGCATTAAATTTTTCATCTTTTAAAATAATGCTAAAAATATCAATGGAGGAAACGAAACTTTGAAAACTTATCAAATAGCTTTGACAAGGACTTATTCTATTACCAATCTAATCTTGCATTTTTTTGCAAGAAGGTTTTAGAGCAATT
>DSAU01000150.1 GCA_011046315.1 bacterium | reverse complement strand
CTCTAACTGCGCAGTTTATGGGTTATCAGCATAATTTATAGTAATAACGCTTGACATTAATAACGAGAAGTGTTATTATATTTTATGATTAAATCTTTTAAATGTCAAGACACTGAGAAAATCTACAATCGCCAGTATTCGAGAAAATTTCCCAACGAGATTCAAAGAAGGGCAATGAAAAAATTATGGATGCTTGATGCTTCTCCTGATATTAATGCGTTGCGGATCCCGCCCTCAAATCATCTTGAGACATTAAAGGGATCCAGGGAAGGACAACATAGTATCCGGATAAATAACCAGTGGAGAATATGTTTTAGATGGGATTCGGGGAACGCATTTGATGTGGAAATAGTAGATTATCATTGAAAGGAAATGCATTATGAAGTCACAAAAAATACCTCCCATACACCCCGGGGAAATATTACAAGAAGAATTTCTTGACCCTATGAAGCTTTCACATTACCGATTGGCAAAAGATATAAATGTACCGCTACGCCGTATAAATGAGATTGTGCATGGTAAACGATCAATAACTGCTGATACTGCTCTAAGACTCGGTAGATTTTTTAGTATGCCACCACAATTCTGGACTAATTTACAAGCACATTATGATTTGGAAAAAGAATCTGATAATTTGGGTGAAAAGCTTAAAGAAGAAGTAAAAGTCTATTCAAAGGTTGGTTGAAGCATGTGAAGTGAAAACTGATAACCAGCGCATGATCGTGCCGAGATAAATCAGGATCGTTGGGATTTCGTCTTAATATGACGATTGAAATTCGATATTGTTATTCAGTGGGTGATTTCAGCATAAGTGAACTATAGTGGGGTTGAGACACTGGCAAAGCGAAAGGCGGTGAAAGCCGATATAGTGCAGCAGGCGGAATGCAGTAGTCCTGAATGCGACTGAGGGCTAGCAGACAGAACACTATTTATCTCCTTGTTATGACCCGATAAGTGCATAAATTATAGAGTCCATCCCGTACTTGATCCCCGCCCGGGTGGGAAGTCGATAGTTGTGGTGATATAAGTGGATGAGGTCATAACCAGGCGTTTGCATCTGATTCCGCTGACCGTGGATTTGTCTGAGGCAGGGCATTTGAAACGCAGATCGATAAACGCTTTCCAAAGAATACTAAATCCAGGGGAAGTTTTGAATTGGGGGTATGAAAATTTTAAAATTAGTATTCTATTGCGTCAAGCGCGCGAAGAAGCAGGTTTAACCCGGGAAGAAATTGCAAGTTTATTAAATACTAAGAAGTCAACAATTTCAAGAATAGAAAACCATGCTGAAGATATTAAGTTGTCTACTTTAGGAAAATATGCTGAAGCAATAGGCAGGAAAATTCATTTACAATTCAGTTGATTGATACAGAGTATAACCATCGTGTCAAGAACTAAGAGACCAGGTTTTTATAAAAAACCTGGTCTCTTAGTTTCAGGCGCGTTTATGCCGGCGCCGGTTGTTTTTTCGCTCTTGAACTTTTCTTTTCCTCTTCTTGTTTGAGTGTTTTTATGGTCTGCTGAACTTCTTCTTCGGTCACCTGCTGTCGCAGCTCCTCACAGGCTTTCATCACCTTTGACCATTTCTGACCTTCGGCGGCGCTGACCCATTCAAGCTGTAATCTTTCGGGTCTTACCCCCATTTTTTCCAATTTGTCCCACAATTTCCAGACGCGTTTCTGGGTCCAGCGATTGGCGTCGATATAGTGACAGTCGGCGAAATGGCAGCCTGAGACCAGCACGATCGGCGCGCCCAGTTTGAATGCGTGCAGCACAAATTTATCCTTGACCCGGCCGCTGCACATGGTGCGAATAATTCGTGCGTTGGCGGGAAACTGTAGTCGTGACAATCCCGCCAGATCTGCGCCGGCGTAAGAGCACCAGTTACAGGCGAAAGTAACGATTTTCTCCATTGGCTTATCCGAAAGTATGGCTTCGATTTGAGCGTACATCTGGCGGTCGGTGAAGTGCTGCATGGTAATGGCGTCAAAAGTACATTCAGCGCTACAGGTACCGCATCCTTTGCAGGACGCCTCAATCACGTGTGCCGGCTGTTTGGTAGCCTTATCAAAAATAATTGCGTTGAACGGACAGACTCTGACGCAGATGCCGCAGAGTTTGCATTTTTCTTCGTCCACCACCGCGGTGATGGCTTCGATTTTGATCTTGCCGGCGCTCAACAGTGTGCCGGCGCGAGCCGCAGCCGCGCTTGCCTGGGTGACGCTGTCTTTCACATCCTTGGGAAATTCAGCGCAACCGGCAAAGAAAACGCCGCCGGTGGGCGCATCGACCGGTTTGAGTTTGGGATGCGATTCCATCAGAAATCCGTCCGAGGTGCTGGACAGGCTGAATAGTTTTTTCACCACCTCCTGATCCTTGCGTGGAATTACGCCTACTGAAAGAACAACCATATCCAAATCGTGTTCTTCCAACTGGCGGGTGGTGGTATTTTCAACCATCAGTTTGAGATTGTTGCTTTTGGGATCCTGTTCAATCTCACCCGGAATGCCGCGAATATACATCACGCCGGCTTCTTTGCTGCGCATAAACAGGTCTTCAAAGCCTTTGCCAAAAGCCCGGATGTCCATGTAAAAAACCTTCACCTCGATATCCGGATAATGGTCTTTTAGCAGCAAGCTGTCCTTGACCGTGTTCATGCAACAGATGTTGCTGCAGTAGGGATTACCGCGCTCCGGGTCCTGGGTACGAGAACCGACGCACTGGATGAAACCAATTGTTTTCGGCGTTTTATGATCCGTGGGTCGGATAAAATGTCCCTGCGTCGGACCCTCGGAGCAGATCAACCGTTCAAACTCCATGCTGGTGATCACGTTCTCGAATCGGGTGTAACCGTAGTCATCCAGAGCCGTGGGATCGTAAACATCCATACCGGTAGCCACGACTACGGCGCCAACATTGATATTGATAATCTCATCCTGCATGTCGTAGTCGATACACTTTTTGTCGCAGACGTCATCACATTTTCCGCAGGCGATGGGATTGTTGCCCAGGCAATTGTCCATATCCAAAATATAAGCCGATGGTACAGCCTGAGGAAATGGGATATGGATCGCTTTCCGGGTGGAAAGTCCCATTTGAAACTCATTGGGCACAACTACCGGACAGATTTTGGCGCACTCACCGCAAGCAGTGCATTCGTTTTCATTGACATATTTCGCTTTTTTGCGGATGCGCGCCTTGAAGTTTCCCACATAGCCGGTAACTTCTTCAATCTCACTGTAGGTTAGCATTTTGATCCGGGGATGCCGACCGGCATCCATCATTTTCGGTCCCAGAATTCATATCGAACAGTCCATGGTGGGATAGGTCTTATCAAGCTGCGCCATAATCCCGCCGATGGATGGTTCCTTTTCAACTAAATAAACCTGATAACCGGTGTCCGCCATATCCAGCGCCGCATTGATACCGGCGATACCGCCGCCGATGACCAGCGCCTGGCGGTTAACCGGTACTTCCAGCTCGGTTTGGGAGCTCAAATGTCGCGCTCGCGCTACAGATATTTTTACCGTATCTTTAGCTTTCTCGGTAGCTTGTTGTTTGTCATACAGGTGTACCCAACTGCAATGCTCTCGAATGTTTGCCATTTCAAACAGGTACGGATTCAAGCCGGCTTCTGCCACGCAGTTCCGAAAAGTGGGCTCGTGCATCCGCGGGGTACAGGATGCCACCACCACCCGGTTCAGCTTATGCTCGACAATGTTGCGTTTGATCTCTTGCTGTCCCGGGTCCGCGCAGGTATAACGATTTACACAGCTAAACACCACATCAGGAAGCGTTGCGGCAAATTCACTGACAGAGTGGCAGTCCACCGAGCCGGCGATGTTCAAGCCGCATTCGCAGACGAAAACTCCGATCCGTAATTCGCCATTGCCATTTGTTTTTTCTGCCATGATTATCCTTTTAAATGAGGTTAAATCAGCATTTATATTTATTTGTCATTTTTTTATAAAATTTTCAACAAGTTGAACTTTGAAGTTTGACATCAACAATTAAATTGACACGTTTTTTTTATATTAGATTAGTCTTCTTTATCGAACAACGATTTCCACTGTTTCTGAAGCTGCGATCGTTTCCATAACCTGATCAATTTTTATACGATGCAAATGCAGCCCCACTTCTTCCGGATCAAATCCCTGCGCCAGTCCCAGCAACTGGCAAAAATAAATTACCGGCATGTTGAATTCCCGGTTCATTTTTCTAGCGATTAAAATCTGTCCCATATCGAAGGAATTAAAACAGGTGGGACAGATCAGTCCCATCACATCAGCGCCGACTGATTCCATGGAATGGAAAATTTCATGGGTCATCTGAAGCGGCATGTCTTCATCCATGCAACCTTTTCCGCAACAGAGCAATTTTTCGGTATGCGTCAGCGGCGTGGCGCCAATCGCCCGCACCAGTGTTTCCAGCAGCGAAGGATAATCCGCATCGTCGATGTGCATGATCTGGCTCGGTTTGAGCAGATGACAGCCGTAATGAATGCCCACTTTGACGCCGGTCAGGGGCCGCACCACCGATGATTTCACGCGTTCTATGCCCAGGTCATCGCGCATCATCACCACAATATGTTTGACTCTGGCAGTTCCCTTGTATTCCTTGCCGATTTTTTTCAGTTTTTGATTCACGAGTGCTTTGAGGTTTTCATCCTCAGCTAACAGAAAGCGCGCTTCCTGAAGGGTTGAGGTGCAGCCGCTGCACATTGTGATCACATCCAATCCGGCTTGTTCAGCGATACAGAGATTGCGCGCCGCAATGGTCAGCCATTGTACTTTATCGCGCGCCTTAAAATAGATGGGATCCGGGCAGCAGCTAAAGCCGTCAAGATCCACCAGCTCCACCCCGAGCGGCGCCATGGTCTTTCGAACCGACAGCTCCATTTGCGGATATTTCACCGGGATCATGCAGCCCCAGAAGGGCGCAACACGAATTTTTTCTGCCATAAATTCTCCCGTTATTCTAAAAGGATTTCCAGTTCATTCAGCGGCGGGTCTTTGAGCTCGGGCAGACCCAACTCAGCCCGGCGACGATTCACCGTAGAAGTCATCACCACGCTGCGCCCACTTTTTGCAATGGTATCTGAAAATTTATCAACATTCGGTGGGAGCACGCCATCTTCGGCGCAAATATTTTTGAGTGCAATTATCACCTCCACCGGCCGCACATCCTGGGGGCAGCGTTCATAACAACTGTAACAATTGGTGCATTTCCAAATTATCGAATCCGCGCTGATCAGCTCTTCCGGCTTGCCCAGCAATGTTTTCAGTAATATATCGCGCGGATTAAAGTCATCAGAGAATCGCGCCGCAGGACAGATCGCCACACAGGAGCCGCATTGATAGCAGTAGTTGTGGTGGTTGCCGCCGACAATTTTATTGAGACGTTCTCTGAATTCAAAACCAACTTTTTTTTCTGTCATGGTCTTTCTTCTGATTTGTTTTTGTAATAGCAATTTGATTGAAAAAATAGTTCATTTCGCCAAAACTTCTGCAGCCAGGGTGATCAGGTCTTTCACCTCCAATTGGACCTCGTCTTTTAATTTTTTATCCTGCAGCGCACATTTATAATGGATTTCACATTTGGGACAGGCAGTAATCAGCACATCAGCCTCAACCTGTTTGGCTTCACGGAAACGGTTTGCCTGAATGGTTTTTGCGGTTGATCCGCAAGTCAACCAATTGCCTACACCGCAGCATATCGAACGCCGTCGGTTTTTGACCATCTCATTTAAACTGATACCGGGAATGGCATTGAGAAGCTGGCGCGGCTCGTCATAAATACCGGTATGCCTGCCCAATCGGCACGGATCCTGGAAGGTAACAACCTTTTCCATTGCTTCGAATACAATCTCGCGGCTTTGAATTTTCTCGCTCATAAGTTGTGAAATATGAACTACCTTAAAGCCAAGATTACCGAAAAATTGCGGATAGCTTTGCGAAAAAATCTGGTAACCTTCTGGGCAGGAAAGCACCACGGTTTTAGCGCCGGATTCCCGGATAAGCTTGAGATTATGTTCCCCCAGTTTCTTAAAATTATCAAAATCACCGCTCCAGAGCATATCATGACCGCAGCAACGCTCATCTTCCAGAATGATCGGATTCACTCCCATTTTATTGAGCAATTTTACCGTGCCTTTGACCGATTGAAGTGAATCCACGTTCAATTCACTGAAAAAGACATCAAAATAGGGAGCGCAGCCCACAAAATAGAGATAATCCCCCTTTTGAGAAATTTTCAAATCCGCTGTCAGCCAATCCATGCGATTTTGTTTGAGATTGGCAGCAGTCATGATCCGGTTGAGCGACTGGAAGGCGCCACCGTGGCTGCATTCCGCCCTGACACCGTCCATAATTGCTAGTTGCCGGATGTTCCGCATAAATTCGATGTAGCGAATTTGAGAAGGACAACGTAATTCACAAAGACCACAGGTGAGACAATCCCACAGCGAACGATCCTTCAACACCGAAACATGATCTTTCTGAACACAGCGCATCAACAGAGAACGGGGCGAATAGCTGCGATTGACTCTGGCGACCGGACAAATAGAAGTACATTTTCCACAATCGAGACAATGATAAGCTTTGCTGTGACGAATGATTTCTGCTACTGTGTGCATACATTATCCTTTATGCTACTTTGGTTTTACCTGTCGATTGATCTTTTTGATTGGTTTTGTGAACTGGGCTGGGACCCAGCTTTTTGATCTGTTCGATCATCTCAGTCACCACCCGCGCAAATTTTGATGATTCTGCCGCGGAAACCATCTCACGACGCACTCGCTCTTTTTCCAGTCCCACCATGGTGAGCATTTTTTCTACTTTTTCAAAATTCTCCGCCGCCCGGCGGGCGCCAAACATGTAGTGGCAGTCTTCAAAGTGACACGTGGCGACCATAACACCGTCGGCGCCCATTTCAAAAGCCCGGAAAACAAACGACGGATTCACCCTGCCGCCGCACATCACCCGGATAATTCGGAGGTTGGGCGGATATTGAATACGATTGATTCCGGCGCCGTCAGCCGCGGGATAACTGCACCAGTTGCAGCAAAAAGCGACAATTTTAGGCTCAAAGTTTCCCGTTGTTGCTGATTTTTTCTTCTGGGGCATTTCAACTCCGTTTTTGACTGATTTAATTGATTATTTTTTTTAAAAATATCCATGGAATTTTTTCTAATCGATCACAGGGTTTTTAGTTGTGATTGCTTTTTTTTTCATTGCGGTTCGATCCGGTCCATGGAACCTGGTATATTAAAGTTAAATTTTTGTTTTTTTGGAAAAAAAATCTTCTATAGATTCTTTTCATTTTTAATTTTACATTTTTAATTTTTAATTGCAGCTTGCTGCGCTATGGTATGCCTGCACATTTACATTTATATTTTCAAATTGATTACAGACAGTGCATTCATCGTTTCAAGGTTTTTTCAGAATTCATCAATCAACAACCTGTCCGCCGTCTGGCGTGATCAACAATCATCAATCAACAAT
>DSAU01000181.1 GCA_011046315.1 bacterium | reverse complement strand
GTATTATACTATGGATTATTAATTGGTATCATCGCTGGCGTAATCCATGGTTTTGTTTTCATGTATTTGAATCATTACACACCTTTAAATTATGAAAAGGCTGTGTTTTACATAATTCGATATTCGATCAATCATGCTTTTTTTATAACTGTAGGAATTTTCGCTGTCATTGCCCTGATGTCAGCCTTGTTCAACAATATCAATCGATTGGTCATTCTTGTTTCATCTTTTTTTATTCTTTTTACTACGGTCGGTTTCTATTTGAATCGCAAAGTATTGCCTCATCGGTATGATATGGAGAGCATTGTTGGTAATGTCATTCTGTTCATTGTTTGCATAGTTCCAGCTTTTTGGATATACCGTCGCTTTAAACCGAAGTTCAATTTTGTAAAATCCTGTTATAATAAAAAAATATTAGTTGGATTGTTGCTGGTGTTTGTTGCTGTTAATGGAGTTTCTTTTACCAAACTTTATCATGATCATTTTGTGTCAATTAGTAAAGAGATCTCTGATGAGCAAGTAATTCGTCTGTTTAATTTGGACTATCCAGGACTTGAAAAGACAAAGCGATATACAGAGGATGGTGATTTCCATTCTGCCATGGTTGAATTGCTTGACTATTTTGCATCGCGTGAAGAGGAAAGCTGGTTGTTTAGAAAATCACAATTAGTGCTATTTGATTCATCTTACGTTATAGAAAAAGCAGAAAAAGCAATAGAGCAAAAATTTTCTAATGTTGGTATTATCGCATCAATTCCGGACAAAATTGATTGGGTGACAGGTCCTGTAAATAACAAAGAGTGGATATATCGATTAAATACTCATTGGTGGTGGTGGAGATTAGCTGTTGCATATCAATTGACAGGAGATGAGCGATATACGATAGCGTTTGTTGATCAAATGGCGGACTGGATTACCGCTAATCCAGTAATTCGCTGGAAAAACGAATCTTTGCCGACCTGGCGCTTGTTAGAGGCGGGGTGTCGTATGGTTGAAAGCTGGATTCTCTCCTTTCAGCTTTTTTCTGGATCACAATTTTTTACCATTCAGAAAAAAAAGATGATGTTGGCTTCAATTTACAATCATGCACAATTTTTAAAATTATTTAAATCCCCGAAACGCAATCACCTTCTTTTTGAAAGTCTGGGATTGGCTTATGTTAGCATCTTTTTTCCAGAATATAAACACATTGAGGAATGGAGGGAGATTGCTTTAGAAAGAATTGAACACATGATTGATACCGAAATCAACGATGATGGATCTTATGTCGAATTATCAGTGTTTTATCAAATGGAAGTAGCCGGTTTATTTGATCAACTGAAAGACCTTTCAAATATAGCCGGGGAAAAGTTTTTGGATAATCAACATAAAAAAAGAATTGAAAGTCTATTTGAATTTTTACTCAAGTTAAGCAAACCCGACGGTACCCTTCCGGCGATTAATGATGGAGACCCCAGGAATTTAAAAGAAATGTTGACTTACGCTGGCGATCGATACCAGCGTGCAGATTTCAAGTTTGTTGCTAACGGATTTGAGCAAGGAGAGAGACCAGAATATTTATCCTGTTCATTACCAGATGCAGGAATGTATGTGATGCGGTCAGATTGGACAACTGATGCGCTTTATATGATAGTTGATGCCGGGCCTTATGGCTCTGGTCATGGCCATGAGGATAAGCTTTCATTTGAGTTGCATGCTTATGGAAAAACATTTCTGGTTGATCCAGGTACATACACCAAAAACGAAAAGGATCCTTATCGTTATTATTTCATGAGAAGTTCGGCACACAATACTATTACTGTTGATGAAAAAAGTCAATTGCGATATTGGAATAAAAAAAATTGGAATTATCATAAATCATATCCCAATGACAATGTTTGGTTTAGTGATGATCAATATGATTTTCTTGTCGGGAGATATGATGAGGGCTACGGTCATTACAAAGAAAAGCTGGATAAATCCATCACTCACGTTCGAAAAGTATTGTTCGTGAAACCCGAATACTGGGTGATCGCTGATTACCTTCTTGGAAAAGGAGAACATTCTTTTCAGCAATACTTTCATTTTGCGCCTATGAAAGTAATCAATAAAAATAAAATGGTCTATACTGTTGACCCGACAGGACCAAATTTGGCTATTGTTCCACTCATTGATGAAGAAGTTCAATTACAAATCGTCGAAGGGTCGGAAGACCCGATACAGGGGTGGGTTTCGGAAGAATTTAACCAGAAAATAGCTGCGCCAGTCGCCATTTATTCGAAAGAAACAACCGCCCCAACAAAATTTTTTACAATAATATATCTTGCTCATGGAGATATTGAGCCTCAAAATTTAAAATTGGAAGTTATACCTGTGGTCATTGATGACGAAGATAAAAATGGTTATTTCACTAATTGTGTAAAATTAACAACAGCCGGTTGGGCTGATTATATTTTGATATCCGAATCAAATGCCGGAAAAAAATCTTTTGATCAGTTTGTTGTCAACAGTAATGTTGCTTACTATCGAAAGGATAAACAGGGAAATGTTGTTAAGCAATTTGAAATATTCTTGGGTGATGGTGAGAAGGAAAAGTAAACTAATTGATGAATTGTAACAGGAGGTTTTTGATGACCAAATTGGTGGCTCCGCACGGTGGTAAATTGATTCCGCGTTTGTTGATGGGAGAAGAGCTGACAGCTGAGATCGAGAGGGCAAAATCGATGCCTGTAATAAAGATGAGTTCCAGAGAGACATCAGATTTGATCATGATGGCGCAGGGCGCCTTCAGTCCGCTTGATGGGTTTATGAGAAAAGCAGATTATGAGCTGGTTGTAAAGGAGATGCACTTGTCGAACGGATTGGTCTGGCCCATCCCAATTACACTTTCGGTAACGGAAGAAAATGCCGCCGCCTTAAAAGAAGGCGACGAGGTGGCACTGGAAGATGAAGAATCCGGGGAACTGATGGGAAGTATGGTAATTGAACAGATGTATCATTATGATAAGAAAAAAGAAGTTAAACAGGTTTTCCGAACCGATGACGAAGCACATCCGGGTGTGGCGAAAGTTTACAGCCAGGGAGAGATTTTGTTGGGCGGCCCGATAAAGGCGTTTAGCGAAGGGAGATATCCGCTTGAATTTCCTGCGCATTATGCCAGGCCTGCAGAGACGCGTCAGTTGTTTGAAGAAAGAGGCTGGAAAACGGTGGCGGCTTTTCAGGTGAGAAATCCCATTCATCGTTCTCATGAATACTGCACAAAAATTGCGCTCGAAGTTAGCGATGGATTGTTTATCCATCCACTGGTAGGAAAGTTAAAAGGCGATGATATTCCGGCGGATGTACGAATGAAATGTTATCAGGTCCTGTTGGAGAATTACTACCCTAAAGATCGGGTTATCATGAAAGTTTATCCCATGGAGATGCGTTATGGCGGTCCCAGAGAGACTGTATTGCATGCGATCTTCCGACAAAATTATGGATGCAGCCACATGATTATTGGCAGGGATCATGCAGGCGTTGGCAAATATTATGGTCCGTTTGATGCCCAGAATATTTTTAATGAGTTTTCAGAAGCTGAGCTGCAAATTAAGCCGTTGAATATCGACTGGACATTCTGGTGTTATAAGTGTGATGGCATGGCATCGATGAAAACCTGTCCGCATACTGCTGAAGACCGTTGTATGATCAGCGGGACTGAGTTGAGAAGAATGTTATCACAAGGAGAAATGCCGCCTAAAGAATTCGGACGTCCGGAAGTTATCCAGATATTAATCGATTATTACAAAAAATCAAAATAAAGATTCGGGAGCGGAAAATGGTTAAACAAAAAGCGACCAATATTACCTGGCATGAAGGACAAATATCAAAGCCGGATCGTGAAAAGTTGTTACGTCAAAAGGGAGTGATCTTGTGGTTTACCGGGCTTTCTGGATCGGGAAAGTCAACTTTGGCGATTGAGGTGGAGCGACTGCTTTTTCAACGTGGACACATTACTTTTATATTAGACGGTGATAATATTCGACATGGATTGAACAAAGACCTTGGTTTTTCTCCTGAGGATCGTGAGGAAAACATTCGTCGCATCGGCGAGGTTGCTCATCTGTTCAGTCAGGCTGGAATAATTACACTAACCGCATTTATATCCCCGTATCGTGCCGACCGAAACAAGGTTCGCAAAATGGCAGGAAATGGGGAATTTGTAGAAATTTATGTTTGCTGTCCCTTAGAGGAGTGCGAAAAACGAGATCCGAAAGGATTGTTTAAAAAAGCACGGGCAGGTATCATCCCGGAATTTACCGGGATTTCAGCGCCCTATGAGGAACCTGAAAATCCGGAGCTGCGGATAGAAACACATAAGCATTCAGTAAGAGAATGTGCAAAACGGGTGGTCTTATACCTTGAGAAGCAAGGAATAATTCCTGTTGTCTAAATGATGTTTGTTGAGTTTGCTATCGTTTTAAAAAAGCGCCGCTGCGAATTTGCAGCCGGCGCTTTTTTTTGCTATTCTAAAAGTTTGATTCTGTACAGGTAAACCTCTGGATTTTTCTGACTATATAGCAATTCAAATTCTTCAGGCAAGGATTCCGGGTGCTGCAACAATTTTAAACCGGCACTGGCTTGTTGCTCAATAATCCCATAGAACAAGAATCGGGCTTGCTTCTCATTGGCATATTCCAGCAGTTGTTCAACAGTATCCACATTGGGGATGATTATTGTTTCCAATTTGCTGAAATATCCCAGGTGTGGTTTTCTGGCAATGATTTTATCTTGCGGTTGGCTTTCATTAATTAGCAACGGTGCGATTTTTAATAAGTGGAGGGGTTCAGTGGTAATGTATTTTTTCATTTCGCTGAACGAGCTCTGTGCTGAAAATAAAAGAATTATCACCAACATGGCGCGAGAGATTATTTTATAGCGAAAAGCCGATTTCTTATCCAATGCTGAAAAAAAATCGGCGAAGATAAAATAGATGATTGGAAGTAGAAAGAACACAATTATATAAATGTAAAATCGTGGGATAAAGGATACTATGCAATAGATTAAAAACCCAAAAATTGGAATGATGTAATAGCTTAACTGAATCTTATTCGCTCGACTGAGCAGGAGGACAAGCCCTGGCACAACTAACAGATAACCTGGAAATTGCACCAGTCGCATCAGCAGCCATTTGAAATATTGTATAATATTTTTCAGAAAGAATTTAACAAACGTCGTAAAGTTTCCCAGGATTAATGACAGTAAAGAATCATATTTACTGGCGATAATTTCTTTTTCAGCGCCCCAGGCGAAAGTCGCATCGGCAGAACTCCCTCCGCCGAGAAAGCTGGCGCCAATGGTCTGATGCGCTTCGAAGATGAAAGGTTTGCCGTGGTAAATAAAATTCATCACAAACCAAGGGGAGGCAGCAACCAGAACCGCAGCACATAAAATCGCACTTGCTTTCAATTTCTGTTTTAAAGACCAACCTTCAGGATTAATAAAAATAATGGAAAAAATCACCGCTGCCGGTAAGATGACAGCGTTCAGTCTGGTCATAACTGCATAACCGGCAATCAATCCCCCCCATATTATATTGGAATTGGTTAATTTACCGTTGCGAAATAATAAGTAAGTTGATAGTGCTATTAAAAAAGCAAACACCATATCAGTCGAAGCCAAAATTGAGTAAGGAAAGATGACCAGCATGAGCAAGATGGTCGTATAAAAAGCGAGTTTAGAATCGAACAAGTTCTTAATTGTTGCAAAGCTAAAAAAAGCAAATAAAACGGATGTAACAATGGTCAAGAATTTACCGGCAATAAAAATATCACCAAAAATAAAATAAAAAATAATCAGTAAAAACAGATAACCCGGGCCGTGGTCTTCATCGTGATACGGCTCCCCGTTAAGTAATTTTTCAACATTGGGAGCGTAACCACCATAAAAATCCGTTTCTACGCCGTAGCCGCCTATTTCATGAAAATTGCTGATAACAATCAATGTAATCAAGAGTAGACTGAGTGAAATGAGAGCAAGTTTTTGGTAAATGTCAAAATTTTTTGGGGAGAAATGATTTAGAAATTTCATTGTAATACCCTCTTGTTAATTTCTGAATAGTTGTCTTTCAGCGAATCCCTTTTTGAAACTAAAAAAAAGTTGACGCCTTCCCTCCATGCCAGCGCCAGACCAATTAGCAAAAAAGGTAAGGTGTTAATGCCGTGAATGACCAGTGCAAATCCCAGAGCGGGTCCTTTGGCGATGCCGAATAATGACAGTGAGAATTGACACAGCAGATGGTATGAGCCCACAAAGCCAGGGGTAATGGGAAAAGCAACGCTGATGGTAGTGATAACAATCAATACAAACGATGCAATCCACGGTAAATGGAAGCTGAATGCAATAAGACCAAAAACGAATGATAACAGATGAGTAGTCCAAATCAGAAGGGAAAGCACAAATACAGCCAAATAATCTGCTGTTTGTTTCAACGGAACAAAACCACTGATGAACGACGAAGCTAACAAAAGAATCCTTTTTTGAAATTTTTCTGGGAGAAAACTCGATAGTTTTCTGAGTAAACCAAATGCGTTTTCGGTTTTTGTTTTTAGAAGGATAATGAATACAGCGGCGATAGCTGTCAATACAAGCATCAAGTAACCGCTTTTTTTGACCCAATCCGGAAAATCAAATTGAAACACCGATAAAAACAAAATCGCCAGCAAAAAAACAATGTCGATAAGCCGCTCTGTTACGATGGTGGCTAAGGCGGCGCTGGCTGGGATAGTTGTTCTGTTTCGCAAAATATATACCCGAATAATTTCCCCAATGTGCGCCGGGAAGATAATATTTCCGGCATGACCGATCAGAAGGGTGCTGAGCAAAACTCCGGTGCTGCTTACCCCAATAGGAGAAAGCAATAATTTCCAGCGCATGGCGCGAAAAACAGTGTTGATAAACAGAACTAAAAAAGCGAGGCAAACATAGCCGGATTTGATGCTTTTTAACGTGTGCATAAGTTGTCCGAAATCAACCTGTCGAAATGCAAGCAATAAGAATATTAATGCAAATAATGCACCCAAAATAAATTTGTACACCTGCTTTATTTTTTTCAAAACGGTTGCCTGTGATTTAAGGTTAAAATTTTTTTCGTATAATGATGTTGCGTTTTTCCCGGTTAAAGATATAAAAAAAAGAAGCTAGCAAAAAACCGAAAATTGGTTTAGCATCTCCTTTTTGGATCAACTCATAATCCATTCCCCGAAAAGAGAAAAAGCTTTTAATGTTTTTCCAGTTTTTAGGAGCGCTTAAAAACCACAAAATATCACCCGGTAACAGCCATCGGCTTTTAATACCTGTTTTAATCAATGGTTGATTCTCAATTGGCTTGTTTAGTGCGAGGTCTAACCATAATTTGGGAATATTTAAGCCGACACGGATACTGTGTTCCATTGAAGCCCAGGCGCGCGGATTTATTTCCATCAGTTTTGGTGTGTTGTCCCTGGCGTCCACGCGAAAATCGAGCTGTGCCAATCCCTGCCATTGAAGATGGTCAAGGATTTTTTGCGCATAGTGATTTATTTC
>DSAU01000387.1 GCA_011046315.1 bacterium | reverse complement strand
CACGGCCACCAGGAACCAAAACACGGTATGTTTCTCTCCAAACAGTATTTAACAGGTCTAAATATTCGCTCAAAGTCAAATTATCATCATATTCCTTGGATACATTATATGGAGGTGAAGTAATCATTAAATGAACACACTACTGTCCGCTTATTAGTCAAATAAAAATAATTGGTTAGAAAACCGATCACCTTGAGTTTTGTAATGAGTATTTGTAACTAATTGTAAAATATCAACTTTTTCAAAAGCTGTTACACTTAAAATTTGCAAAAAAGTGTAGAGAGATATGTCTAAATTCATTCGTTTTTTAAGTATTGCGATAAGCACATAGGTTGTAATAGCGATCCAAATTTGCGTTTTCACTGCATTTTCAGATGTACCGTAAAAAGCTTTGATACGCAAATGTTGTTTGATCCATTTAAAAAATAGTTCTACATGCCATCGCCATTTATAAAATTCTGCAACCGTGAGTGCGGGAATGGTAAAGTTATTAGTCAACAATATTAAATCATGATTGTTTTCTTCATCAAAAAATCTTACCCTTCTAATTTTATCAGGGTAATGTTTAGCTGGGTAAAACCCAGTAAGCCGAATTATCTGGTCACATTTGAGTCCTGTTGATTTATCGACAGCATGTGAATATATTCTTTTAAATTGCAAATTTGATTTAGCACGAATAATGAAGGATGCCTTATATAAATTTATTTGATAAAGACGAACAAAGTCCAGATAAGCTCGATCCATTAAATAGAAAGAACCGGGCTCGGGAATCAATTCATCAAGTATGTTAACGTCATGAATTTTACCATCAGTTATTTTAATAAATGCTGGAATTTTACCTCTTAAATCTAATAAAGTATGTAACTTAATAGCGCCTTTTGTTTTTCTGAATTTGGCCCAGGGGAAAATTGAAAGGCACAGATCAATTGTGCTTGAATCCAGAGCGTAAATTGTTTCATCAAGCTCGATACTAAATTGTTCATCACGATAAAGTCTTCTGGCAACATGAATTAGTACCTGGGCAAAATCAGCATAGATTCTCCAATCTCGATTTTCATTGGAATCTGCTAAGGTGCTTCGAGATACTTTACCCTGGATACCCATGTGGTATAATTTATTTTGCATGGCACGGAGACATGCTTCAATGTCACGTAAACTTTCTCGATAAGTCAGTTGTGCAAAGAACATACATAGAAATTGATCCCAACAAGAAAAGGTTTTAACTTTGTGATTTCCTCGGTATCTTGAGACGCACTTATTAAACTCATATTTTGGCAGAAAGGAAATTAATTGAGAAAAAATCATTTTACCTTGATACATTATATTATCCTCCATTAGTTGACCTGGAGATAATATAACACATTTTTTTGAGTTCAAGTTAATAAATTTTTTTCCAACCCCTTTCTATCTAATTATATTATAGTTACAGAGACGGTTTTTTAAAACAATCGGACAGTAGTGGACAAATATATGTTATGCGGGCTTATCACTACTTCCTGTTCTCTGTTTAATAGCTGAAGGGAATTCGTAAATAACTTTCAACAACATTTGAATGAAAGAAAGAAGCAGCTCAGCATCATCCTTATTCATAATATTGACCTCATGGTTTGCTTCATTGCCCTTCTCTCTAATGTGATCAACCCAATCTTTTGCGTCAGGTGGAATGTAATGATTATCAGATAGGTATTGAACATAAGACACAAAATTTTCCCCAGGATTTGCCCCTTTGGAAACTGCTATATGCATCAAGAGCTTTCGACAACTCAATACAACAGAAGTAAAACCGCTTACACTCATCGCTCTGCGTGCCTCATCGTAAAGCTGCTCTACTGAATTATCATCAATCCCTGAGACTTAGTCTCCAAAAGCAACCCCTGGGAATTGTTTACCGTCTTCATCGTGAAAAGTAGGTCGAGTGCAATGGTGACAAATGTGAACAAAGGCTATTGGGCTTCCTCCACCTGGTCCAATTGCACGCCATCCTTTTTCTGGAGCAACGGAGTTGCCACAATGGCCGCATCGAAAACTCTTCGTGGGAATAACCTGTTCCTTATCCCAAATTAGCTTTGTCATCTATCATCTCTATATCCAATAGCCCGCATAACATAATATTATGTAGCTCAAAATATAACTTTGATTTTTGATAATTATTTATTATTTTTTTAATTATAAAAAACAAAGGGGTAAAAATAATGCGCTTAAAATCTCATATCAGAATCAGCATTCAGGGGATG
This sequence comes from bacterium, assembly GCA_011046315.1. GTDB lineage: Bacteria > Zhuqueibacterota > Zhuqueibacteria > Thermofontimicrobiales > Thermofontimicrobiaceae > Kaytiofontadaptatus. The sequence goes on along the minus strand of DSAU01000387.1, from coordinate 5,323 downwards.
GGATAATATAAGCCATCCTCAATTTAATTAAAAATTAATGAGCCATGAAGCGAAATAGTTACGATATTAAAAACATTTTGTATCCCATCCCCTAAAAAATAATGTAACAGGCCTATCTCACAAAATAGAATTAATCAAATTTCCCAATAATTCACGGCGGTTCTGGCTTCGATTTGATGGAGTAAATTCTAAAAAGGTACCTGAAGTGACTTTGACCTAGTTTTGTAATCGGATGAGAAATCTGCTTAAGACCATGCTTCGAGAGTTTTAGGAAAGAACCAAACAATTTATTACCTCTGTTTAATGAAATTAAACATTTCTGGCATTAGTTCATTGTTTAGCATAATTCATTAATATCTTACTTATCCATTATATAATAAAATTCTATCAAAAAGTCAACATATTTTTTGATAGCAGGGTAATACCTCAGTCATCGGTGGAGACGCAGACTGATGCCATCGCTTTATTTGTAACAATATTAAAAATAGGTAGCTCTATATAAAAATTTTATCATCTGTCAAATAATCAGATCATCAAGCGATGGCATCAGTATTCCACCTGTAAGTGAGGTGATACATAGCAGGTAATTTTTCTGATGGGGCAAATGCAACAATCATAATTTTCCATTTCTTCTTCACCGAGCAATTTCGCATCAAAATCGGTGATGAACTCATCGCCGCTGCCCATGTCTTCATAGCTGAAACCACTGCCCTGCATTTTTTGTTTTTTGGCATGGGTCGCTAACTTTCGGACTCGATTGGTTCGGGGAAAATATGCCCAGATGTCGTCAGCGTTATCGAGCATCAGTATCGCCTGATCTTTGGCGCGTCTCGGTTTAGAGTAGCGGATCAAATTTTTTTCATTGCCATCTTTGCTCCATGATTCGTACTCAAAAGTCCGCTGCTGCCCCCCTGTTGTTTCAATGGTCATTTTAACCACAGCATACGAAGATTCCTGATTCAGCAGATCGTTGACTTTGGCAATGATCTTATCACCGGTAAGTTTTTGTCCAAGAATTAATGAGGGCAAAAGAAAGACAACCAGACTGATATTATGAATAAAATATTTCATCGCTAACCTCCTCGTGATCGAAGAACAATTTCGGTTAAAATTGGTAGTTGTCTTTTTTACTATAGAGCCGTCAAGTCCGCCGATGCAAGCATCTGCTAATTTCATTATTATTGATATGAAAGAGACTTCGGCATTCACAGGAGTGCCTGCTGAATAGTTCCCCAATATTTTTCTGCTGTTTTGTTGTCAAATATTAATCCAGCTAAGGCAGGACGAGCTTGTTAGTTAAATCTCTGCAAATTTCTAAATTTGACTCAAAATTCAATATTTGTGCTTTATAAAAGGTTTAATACATTCTCCTTTCAAATATATGCTTAATTTCCGTCATCTCAGACGTCAAGCCCAACATCACCATCAGCTTTATCCGCGCTTTTTGACCGGAGAGGTCGCCGCCATAAATAATTCCGGCATTGTGCAATTTTTTTCCGCCGCCGGTTCCGCCGTAAACGCCGAGCACCCTGCCTTTAAAACAACGGGATGTCAGCACAACCGGGATGTTTTTTGCAATTGCCGTCAGCACCTGTTCCGCCGCCGGCGTTGGTAAATTTCCCCGCCCCAACCCTTCGACCACCATACCTTTTACGCCGCTGTCGATGGCATAACCGATGAGAGCGCCGTTGTCTCCGGCTGCAATTTTCAGCAACAGTACCCTGGTTTCGATTTTTTCCGCCGGGATAAACTCCCGTGTCAATGATTTTCGATAAATAATGACATTGTCCTGATCCACGATACCCAGAGGACCGTAGCCGGAAGATTGCAGCGTTGCCAGATTGCTGGTGTAGGTTTTACGAACTTCGCGCGCTGCATGAATTTCATCATTCATCACCACAACAACGCCGACATTGCGACAGTTGTCGGCACAGGCTGCTTTGACCGCCGCCAATAAATTAGAAGGAACATCGGTGCCCACTTCGTCAAATCCGCGCATTGCCGCCGTTAGCACGATCGGCTTCGGTGAATTAACGAGCAGATCGATCATGTACGCGGTTTCTTCCAGGGTGTCGGTTCCGTGGGTAATAATAACAGCGTCGATATCTGCTCGTTGAATTTGTCGCCGGATCAAACAACTTAATTCAAACATCAGCTCAGGCGTCATCTCTGAACTGTCAATGTTGGAAAATTCTGAAAGCTCAAGCGCCGCGTAATCTCTGATTTCCGGAACAGAATCGATGAGCTGCTGTCCACTGGCTGCCGGCACAATCGTTCGGCTTTGAACATCCCGTTTCATCGCTATGGTACCGCCGGTGGTGATCATGAGTAATTTTTTCATTTTCAATTCCTTAAAAATTGGGTATGACAAAATGTGCAGTTGAATCCCGAAAACCGGAAAATCATCTAATCGCTATCATTTATCCGGTTATGACTGGATTTGGAACCGCGGTAGTAAATATGAGTAAAAATTCTATCAAAATCAAGCGACAAATTTAATATGGAGAGTTTATGCGCTTCAAAAACGTTATTAGCTGGGGGTTGGTTCTGTTGTTGTTCAGCGGTTTAAAATTGTATAGCCAAATTCCCTGGGACATGCAGATCGTTACCGTTTCCGGCAGCGTAAATCCGGAAAAAGTCCTGCCCGGTGAAAAAATGATAATCGAGGTTATTGCCCAAATCGAACCCGGTTTTCACATCAACTCCACCCAACCGAGGGAAGAGTATCTTATTCCCACGGTTGTCAAATTCGATCCGCTCGATGATCTAAGCTTCGGCGAACCGGAGTATCCTGAACCGAAAATGGCAAAATTCATTTTTTCCGAAGATGAACTATCGGTCTATGATGGCGAGCTTGTGGTGCGTTGTTCAGTGACATTGAATCAGGATATTTCCGCCGGTTCAAAACTGATTACCGGTAGTTTCAGTTTTCAGGCTTGCAACGATGTTAATTGTTTTGCACCGCAAACTTTAAACTTCGAAATCGCGTTCGAGGTTATGGTGGGAGAAAAAGGTGCAGCCAGCACCGCGGATCAATCCACATTTACAACCTCGATCGTCGATACCAGCGGCGAGCTGATCACCGGTGAAATTGTTAAACAGGAACACCCAGATTTGAAAGTGAACTTTACCTCAGACGAGCTGAAGGCAAAAGAAATTATTGAAAAGGGGCTGCCGTACGCGATAATCGCATTTTTCATTTTTGGTCTGGCGCTGAATTTGACCCCCTGCGTTTATCCGGTGATTCCGCTAACCGTCGGCTATTTCGGTGGGCAGAGCCAGCGCAAAAAGGGACCCGCGTTTTTGATGGCGTCCTTTTATGTGATCGGCATCGCCATTGTTTTCGCTGTCCTTGGGTTGATTTCCGGACTGGCGGGAAAACAGTGGGGATTCCTGTTTCAGGATCCATGGTTTGTGATCGTTGTTACTACCATCATTTTAGCCATGGCTGCCAGCATGTTCGGTGCTTTTGAGATCACGGTTCCTTCTTTTTTATCAGCCTCTTTGGGGAAATCTCGTGAAGGAAATATCGGAGCGCTGGTGATGGGGCTCACTGTCGGCGTGGTAATTGCGCCCTGCGCCGCCGGAATCATTATCGGTTTGGTCGGGCTGGTGGCAAAATTGGGAATTGTCGCCAAAGGTACGTTGCTGTTTTTCATCATGGGGCTTGGGCTCGGGTTGCCCTACCTGTTTCTGGCGACTTTTTCCGGACTGTTGAACAAACTACCGCAATCAGGGATGTGGATGGTCTGGGTTCGCAAATTGTTCGGCGTGCTTTTGATCGGGGTGGCGCTCTACTTTTTTCTGCCCCAGGCAAAGCATGTCGCGGATCAACAGGGTTTCTTTTTCGGATTACTGACGATCTTCGGGGGACTGCTGCTCGGTTTTCTCGACCAGACGCCCGGCTACACAAAAAATTTTAAAATCGGCCGGGGTGTCTTTGGGATTTTGCTGATAATTCTGGGAATTTTTTGGGTTCATAATGCCATCAATGCCAAACCTTCGGAGATCGATTGGGTGAATTACGAACAGGGATCGGTGGAACAGTTAAGTCAGCCGGAAAAACCAATTTTCCTCGATTTTTATGCGGACTGGTGCGCGCCCTGCAAAGAGATGGACCGCAAAACCTTCAGCGATGAGCGCGTGGTTGAATTATCGAAAAACTTTACCATGATCAAAATTGACTGCACCGCCCCCAACGAAACGGTTAAAAAATTTATGGCAGAATGGCAGGTTACCGGTATGCCAACTTATGTGTTTATCGACAAAACCGGAACTGAGCTCAGGCAACTTCGTGAAATCGGCTTTGTACCGGCGGATAAATTCATTGAGCTGATGAACAAGGCGCTCGAATAGCTGATTCTGGCTAAACCAGGTTTTTCTGAAAAACCTGGTTTGGGCTTGTAACCAGAATTGAGTTAATCAGGGTACCGGGCGAGCTTTTTGATCTCGGGAAGGTAAAATTTATAGGCTCCCTGCTTGCCGTCTATAACATAGGCCCGGGTAACGGTTCGCTTGCCGATAATGGCGCCACCCATGGCGAGACTAAAACCGAGCATCCCAGCCTTTTGTTCAGCGGAATATGACAGAAACCCCTCTTCATCATCGCCGCTGAGTAAACCGACGTTAACGCCGATAAATCCTCCGGATAAACCTCCGATAAGGGCGCCTTTCCAGAAATTTCCTTTTATCCGGACGGCTACCTTTTCAATATCAGCAAAGGCTATTGTTTCAGAATTTTGCTCCAGCAAACTGCTGTCAAACGGCGCCGCCGAAGTCCACAGGACAATGCCATCATCGTCGGCGCAAACAATTTCGCCGGAAAGCGATTCCCCGGAAAGACGGAATATCAGCACAGTTTGGGTTCTATTCGATGCATAAACCGGGGCCAGGAAAATGGTATGAAACAACAAAATCAGCGTGATTGAAATAAACAGTGCACAAGCTCCCATTTTTTCAGGGGATTTTCTTCCGATAGATAACAATTTGATCGCCATTGGGTTATCTCCTTTTTTGGTTGAGAGGTTAGGGTAAATCGGGAATGGGCTGACTTTATCCTGTTTTAGGATTTCTATACCATTCGTGAGTGATGTCATGACGTTTAGCACTCGATAACATACTTTTCATCTTGTTTCTACAATCTTTGCAGGAGTTTTGCCAAGTCCAGTATGGAATTACAACCCGATAGATGTTGTCTCTTTTTTTTGACCTAAATCATACACTGTTCTGAGCGAGTCTATTGTTCACATACGAGATCGGTTTCGCAATCTTGAACTTCCCTGAAAACAATACTCCAAAAGTATCTCTCTATATCATTCTGTAT
>DSAU01000235.1 GCA_011046315.1 bacterium | reverse complement strand
GTTGTTTTTAGCACCTAAAAATATTGTCCTCAAAGATCGAATCTGACCAAAAAAAAGCGATGCCAGAGCTGATCAGAGCATTGGCATCGCTGCAATTGTTTTATTTTGAAATTGTTCAGATTTTACCAGATTGGCCTTTAGTTGAATCACAATCACCTTTTCTTTTGATAAATTCATCCAGCGAAAGCTGTTTTTTGTAACATTCTTGATCAACATAGCTGAGCAAATAGTAAAATTGTTCTGCTGGAATATAGCCGGGAATTACTGTGATAACCTCTTGCTGAGGACTGATAAATGCCAGCGAAGGAAATCCGGTGACGTGAAAGGCATGCGTCAATTCGACGTTAGTGTATTCATTCCCCTGAAAACTGGCTTTCTCGGTTTTGCTTTCAGCGTTAATGCGGATGGTAATAAATTTTTCCTTCAGTTCTTTGGCGACTTTGGGGTCGCTGAAGGTTTTTTCGTCCATGACTTTGCACCAGTGACACCAATCTGTGTAAAAATCAACAATGATATTCTTGTTTTCTTTAACGCCTTTTTCAATTCCCGCATTAAAAGCCATCCATACGACCTTAGTGGAATCTGCATCGGATGCAGTTTCCGATTTGTTTTTAGCAATCGATTCGCTATCAGATGTTGAACAGCCCAAAATAAAAATAAAGCTGATAATGACCATAAAATGAAAAAGCTTTTTCATAGAACCTCCGATATGATTATTTAAAAGCAACCTGCTTTCGATAGTTTAGCCTCAGGTAAAAGGTCCGGATGAGCTGCATCCTGAATTAACCGATGAAGCGCTACTCGATCCAGATCCAAAGATTGAAAAAATTCGCTCCGGTTTTGGAGTCTTGCATTTAGGGCAAACGATCGTCTCGTTTGATGCTCCCACACTCTGGAACTCTTCAAATTTTGAACCACAATTGTTACATTTATACTCATAAATCGGCATATATCACACCTCACTCCTTATTGCGTCTCACTATTTTGTTCTGGTTTCTGAATATCTTGCTGACTCTCCTCCGGAAAGTCGCAGCGGTTCGACATTCAAGTCGGCACTCCCATTTTCGGAAGCACGTATTTCATTAGCAAAAGGTACACGATGAAAAATAAAATGATTGTTAACCAGTCCATCAATTGCTCTCCTCATCGGATGAATTTTTTTGAGTTTTTCGGCTACTAAATGAGAGCACAAGACCGAGCAAAGCTCCATAGCCGGTACTGATCCATGGATTACTGGTTAAAGGACATGTTCCGCTGCGGCAGCCGATGAATTGATAATAGGCAAATCCCAGCGCCGCGCCAATAATGACGAATAAAATTTTCCAAATCTGTTTCAAAATCTCGCTCCGCGTAGTTGGTTTCACAAGTTTGAAGTTGATTTAGTACGAATGATCTTATAACTGACCTTTTTAGATGAAAGATCCTTTTAAAGGATTCTAATAAATGAGGGATACTGATTTTACTTGCAAAATACTAAAAATGTCCTTATCTTATTAAAAAATAATTTGCATTATTTAATGTAGGACGGAGCTTGTCATGTTAAAAGAATTGCAAAAATTGTTTAAGAGAAAGGGTTTAATCGAACAGGCGTTAGAAGAATCGTTGGAAATGCTGAACGATTGTTCCGAGATGTTTCGAGAATCGGTCAAATCATTGCGTGAGAGTGATCAAGCTGAAATCAGTATTAACATCGAGGAAAAGGACATTAAAATCAATAAGTATGAGCGTGATGTTAGAAAAAAAGTTCTGACCCATCTTGCGGTCAATGATGTCGGAGACCTGAATATCGGATTGGTTTTGCTCAGCATTGTTGTCGATATTGAAAGGGTCGGCGACTACACTAAAAATATAGTTGAGCTGGCGCAAAATCACCCGGGACGTTTATATCTTGATCAATGGGAAGAAATGCTTAACCAGGCAGAAGAAGTGATTTCCAGAAATTTTGGCGTGTTGATAAAAGCCTTCGAAGAATCCAATTCCGAATTGGCAAAGCAGCTTTTGGACGAATTGTGGTCAGTAAAAAAACAGTGCGATCACTGCAATTTGTCATTGTTAAAAGAAAATGAACTAAATCTAACGATTCCCGATGCCGTAGCGCTTGCTTTATACGTGCGCTATTTAAAACGAATTGCGGCGCATTTGATGAATGTTGCCACCAGCATTGTTAATCCGTTCCATAAAATCGGCTACCGTAAAATATAAATTTCTGCGTAGAATTTCTGGCTAACGAGATCGCATTAATTTGCATTGGCTATCGAATGCGATCTCGTGCAAATTATATTTAGCACCCTCAAATGTATTTGAAACTTTTAGCTCAAACATCCGTCTTTAATTATCAACAAATATCAAATAATCTTACTCGAATACGAATTAAAAACATAGCTTCGCGAATTAATTAATGAAAAGCAATCACAGATTTCGCCGATTTTACAGATGATTTCACAGATAAAAATCTCTGTTATCTGCGAAAGCTGCGGTACTTTTTTTCTGTGACAACTTTGAAATTCCGATACAAGAAATTAATTCCTCAGCGATTTTAAAATTATTAAACGTTTCTAATCAAAGAAAGGGAAAAAAATGAAGGAAAATAATGAAATGAACATCATCGAAAGAATTGTCGGTGTATTTTTCTCTCCACGTGCAACTATGCAATCGATTGACCACCAACCATCGTGGATTGCGCCGTTTGTTATTTTAATTCTCCTGGCAGTGGTACAATTTCAGATCATTTCGCCAATTACCATGCCCAAACAGATGCAGCTTGTTGAAGAACAGTTACGAGAACGGGGAAGCAGCGAAGATGAGATCGAAAGAACACTGGGGATTGTTGAAAAATTTTCTAAATTCGGATTCATCAACGTCATTATTTTTACCGTTTTATTTTATGTGTTGTTCTCGCTTTTGCTCTGGTTTTTGGGAAATATTATCCTTGGCGGAGAAACTACATTTAAAAAGATTTTTTCGGTTAATCTTTACGCCGGGTTGATATCTGCGCTGGGAATCGTCATTTCAATTCCGCTCATCCTCATAAAAAAAAGTATTAACATTCATTTTAGTTTGGCGTCGTTGTTGAGTGATGATCAGATCGGTACATTTTTGTATCGAGTTCTGCGCAGTTTTGATATATTTTCTATCTGGTACTTTGTCGTATTGACTATTGGATTTTCAGTGATCTATAAATTTTCGATCAAAAAGTCCGCCACCGCGATGGTTTTTGTTTTTGTGTTATATTCATTACTCATGGTTTGGGTTTTTGGCGCCCAGCAAGAAAATCTGTTATAACTAGGAGAACCATAATGAGACATCATTATTTTGTGCTGATTATACTGATAGCTACAAGTTCATTATTTGCGCAAGAGCTACGGAAATTAACTCTGGAAGATTGTATTCAAATCGCCTTAGAAAATAATACCAAAATCGTTTCGGCTCACAGCAACGCCAATATGTCTCAGGCAAATTTAAAGGCATCACGGGGAAATTTTATGCCGAGGATTGATGCGTACAGTGGGTGGCGCAAACGCAGCGAAGAATGGAACACGATTCGATTTGACCAATTGGTTTCATCAAAGGAATCATACCATTATCAGGTTGAACTGAGCCAGCCCATCTTTACCGGATTTGGTAATTACGCGGCGTTGAAAATGAATCAAACAGAAAACGAAAAATCGAAAAATGTGCTCCGGTGGACAAAACAAACAGTGATCCTTGATGTAAAATTCAGGTTTTACAATGTCCTGAAACAGCAACAGCTGCTGAAGGTTGCCGAGGATGCGGTAGAAATCAGTCAGGGAGAGTTGAATCGAATTGAGGAGATGGAAAGACTCGGCGCTGCTTCTCGCGCGGAAGTATATCAACAAAAGGTCAATCTCGGGCAAAATAAATTGGCGCTGGTAAATGCGAAAAATAATCTCAGCAACGCCTTGACCGAATTAAATTATACGCTGGGTATCGATATGACCACCGAGATAGCATTGATTCCGGAATCTGAAGAGACGCTGATTGAGTCTTTTGACTCAACTTTTGAAGAAGTGATAACCGAAGCCCTAAACAATCGATTGGATTACAAAATTGCCAACAACGAGCTGCAATACGCCAGATCAAACGTTAAATATCAAAAAAGCGGATTCTATCCGACAGTCTCCATTTTTGGCAGTTACAACTGGTGGGACGTGCAATTTCCGCAGAGCAAGCGGGAAATTGATGAATTTGATTCCTATAGCTTTGGCGTCAATTTAAATATTAATTTATTTAATGGATTTAAAACGAAAGCCAATGTTCAACATGCGCAGGCTGCAGTAATTTCTGCCGAAGCCAATCTGGAGCAAGCCAAACGACAGGTGGTTATGGATGTGAAAACCACGATGCTGGAAATAGATAAGGCAATAGAAAATATCGAATTGACCAAAGAAAATATCTCATTGGCTGAAGAAGATTACAAGCTGGCAAGCGAACGTTTTCGGATTGGCGCTGGAACCCTCCTCGAACAGTTGACCGCTCAAAATACATTGACCAAAGCCAAAATTGATCTTATTCAAGCGATTTATGATTATAAATATGCCATGACCGCATTGGATTTAGCGATCGGTCGGTTAGACTCGCAACCATATTAATCAAATTTGGATTCAAGGAGATCGTTTAATGAAGAAGAATAAAAAATTGCTAATTGTCCTTGCTGTAGTATTGGTTATCGCTATTTTTGTTATCATTAATTTGACAAAAGGCAGTGGCGGTGAAATTGCAGTAACCGCAGAAAAAGTGCAACGGGGTGATATTACTCAAGTGGTCTCCGGACCGGGTAGGGTGCAGCCTGAAGTCGAAGTTAAAATTTCCGCCAATGTTAGCGCTGAAATTGTTGGCCTCTACGTGAAAGAAGGTGAACGGGTAGCAAAAGGACAACTGTTGGTCGAATTAGATCGAACCAAATATCTGGCAGCAGTGGATCGTGCAAAATCCACCAAAAAAGCGGCTGAAGCGCGATTGATTAAAGCGTGCAATGATTATCAACGGGCGCAGCAATTATACGAAAAAAAATTGAGCTCATTAGCGCAATTAGAAAACTCCGAGGCGGATTTAAAATTGGCTGAAAGTGATTTGGAACAATCAATCGCATCGTTGAAACAAGCCGAAGATGATCTTGCAAAAACCCGGTTATTCTCGCCTCGCGATGGAATTGTCACTAAAGTCAATAAAGAAGTGGGCGAGATTGCTTTGGGTTCGATGTTTCAAGCCGATGTAATTATGGTCGTATCAGACCTTTCTAAAATGGAAGTTATGGCAGAAGTGGATGAAAATGATATCGTGTTGGTGTCCAAGGCTGATACAACTGATATTGAGGTTGATGCGTTGCCTGATACAATTTTGCGGGGAGTGGTTTCAGAAATCGCACATACCGCCACCACTCGAGGGCGCGGAACCCAGGAAGAAGTGACAAATTTTGAGGTAAAGATCACCATCTTGGATCAGATTGAAAAACTCAGACCAGGTATGTCTGCCACCGTGGATATTCGCACTGAAACCAGGAACAATGTTTTAATGGTTCCTATTCAAGCTGTGGCTGTGCGTGAACGATCCGAAGTCTTTCAGACTGTAGAAAAAAGCGCAGACAGCGCAGAAGCTGATGCAGACAAAGATAGCGACAGCCAACAGGAAAAATCTCCTGTAAAACGAGATGAAATGATCGAAGTGTTGTTTATTGTGGAGGATGGAGTTGCAAAATTGGTTGCTGTTGAGACCGGAATTTCAAGCGATACTCATATTGAGGTCAAAAAGGGAGTTACTGAGGGACAGCAGGTCGTTACTGGCAGTTACCGGGTTTTATCAAAAACCTTAAAAAACGGGGACAGGGTTAAACTGACCAGCTCTGCTTCGCTCGCCGCGGAAAAGGCTGACTAATTTCCGATTTACCGGGCAATGATAAATAGATTGAATTGTTGAGGTGATAAAAATGATTATTGATATTAATAACATCACGAAAAACTATCAGGTGGGAACCCAGGAAGTTCACGCGTTACGTGGGATTGATCTTTTAGTCGAGGATAATGAATATTTGGCTATTATGGGACCGTCCGGTTCAGGAAAATCTACCCTGATGAATATTCTCGGTTGTTTGGACACACCGTCTTCAGGCGTTTACCGGTTTGTTAACGAGCTGGTCAATGAAATGAATGATGACCAGCTTGCAGAAATCAGGAATCGACAGATCGGCTTTGTCTTTCAAACCTACAATTTATTACCGCGAGCGACTGCATTGCACAATGTGGAGTTGCCGATGATCTATAATGGCACACCGGCATCGAAACGAAAAAAAATCGCCACCGAGGCGCTGCAGCGGGTCGGATTGGGCGATCGCATGCACCATCGACCTAACGAGCTTTCGGGCGGTCAGCGGCAACGAGTCGCTATTGCCCGGGCGCTGGTGAATAATCCCAAAATTATTCTCGCCGACGAACCCACCGGAAATCTGGACACGCGAACCGGCGAGGAAATTATGGAGATTTTTGAAGAGCTTCACGAACAGGGAAATACTATCATTTTGGTGACCCATGAGGAATATATCGCTGAGCACACCAATCGCATCGTCCGGTTGCGCGATGGCAAAATAGAACGAGATGAATCTACCCCATAGATGTTGAAATTATTAATTTGTTCGAAGATGATTTAATGAAAATATTGATTGAAATTTGGGAAAGCATCAAAATTGCTTTACAAGCCTTGAATGCAAATAAGCTGAGATCTTTCCTTACTACGCTAGGCATCATCATCGGCATTACAACTGTAATCGGAATACTTTCCATTATTCGCGGCTTGAATGATGCGTTTTATACTTCAATTTCTGCACTGGGTTCAGATACCCTGTACATCCAAAAATTCGCCTGGTTTTCGCGCACCGATTGGTTGGAAGCGCGCAATCGCAAAGATATTACAATGAAGGAGGTCGATGCCATACGAGACCACGCTGTTAGCGTGAGTTCCGTTGCGCCCGTTGTTGGCGCCAGTCGCAGCGTGAAGTTTGGCAGCGAACAAATTAAGAATGTACGTATTACCGGCTCCAATGAAGAATATATGATAACTGCCAATGTATTTCCGGAATACGGACGTCCGCTATCACAGCAGGATGTGGAGCATCGCCGTGCGGTATGTCTTATCGGATGGGAAGTCGCCGACAAATTATTCCAAAAGACAAATCCGATCGGACGCAGGATTAAAATCGGCGCCTATAAATTTAGGGTAATCGGAGTTTTGGAGAAAAGAGGCAGCCTATTCGGACACAATCTTGATACTGAAATCATTATCCCGGTCGGTGTTTTTCAAAAAATGTATGGCAGCCGGCGTTGGATGACAATAGAAGTGAAAGTGAAGGATCCGGCTTTAATTGAAGAGTCCAAAGATGAGCTGATCGGCATATTGAGACGAGTGAGAAAAGTCCCGCCGATTGCGGAAAATGATTTTGCCATTAATCAACAGGATATGATCGCTGATATGTACAAACGACTTACCACTGCGCTGTATGTAGTGGCATTTGGAGTCGGCTCTATTGCGTTAATTGTCGGCGGTATTGGCATCATGAAT